>NZ_JBICZB010000015.1:0-95674 GCF_043201815.1 Kitasatospora sp. NPDC048296 | reverse complement strand
GGGGGGGGGGGGTTGTGGGGGGGGGGCCGCGGGGGGCGTCCACACGGCCCCGGGGTCTGGGGGGGGGGGCGACCGCCCCGGGGGGGCCCGGGGGGGGGGCGGGGGGGGGGGGGGGCGCCCCCCCCGCCGGGGGTGCTCCGAGTGGCTGTGGCTCCTACTTGGTCGGGGTCGCCGAGGGCGAGAGCGAGGCACTCGGGGTACTGCTCGGCCCGGCGGACGGGGTGGTGCTGGGGGTGCCGCTCGGCGTGGGCGTCGGGCAGCCGGGGGTGGTGGGGGAGCCGGACGGGGTGCCCGTCGGGGTGCCGGTCGGCGTGCCCGTGGGGGTCGCCGTCGGGGAGGGGGTGCCGGTCGGCGTGGCGGTGCCGGTGGGCGTCGCGGTCGCCGTCGGGCTCGGGCAGGACGTGGGCGTACCCGTCGGGGTGCCGGTCGGCGTACCCGTGGGGGTCGCCGTCGGGGACGGGGTGCCGGTCGTCGGCGTGGCCGAGGGGCTCGCGGAGGGCGACGGCGAGCCGCTGGGGGTCGGGGTGGTGGTCGGCTGCGGGGCCGTCGTCTGAGTGGGCGTCGGTGTCGGCGTCGGTGTCGGCGTCACTGCCGGCGTGGTCGGCTGCGGCTCGGCGGAGGGCGTGGTCGGCTGGGCACTCGGGGTCGGGGTCGGGCTCGTGGTGCCGGAGCCGGTGGTCCCGGTGGTGCTGCCGCCCGTGCCGAACGGCGGGAGGTACGGCGTGGGCAGCGTGCCCGGCACGGTCGAGGTGCCGGGGAGGTCCGGGACGCTGGTCACCAGGCCGCTGCCGTAGTGGGCCATCCAGTTGCGGACCGTCCGCAGGTACTCCGTGGAGTTGTTGTAGCTGAGGATCGCCCGGTCGAGCTGGGCCGGGTCGGAGAGGTCGCGGCCGCCCGCGCACAGGTAGCGGGCTGCGGTCTCGGCGGCGTCGAAGATGTTGTTCGGGTCGGCCTTGCCCTTGCCGGTGGTATCCACGCCCCAGGAGGCCCAGGTGGACGGGATGAACTGCATCGGGCCGACGGCGCGGTCCCAGTGCGAGTCGCCGTCGTAGCGGCCGCCGTCGGTGTCAGGTATCGCGGCGAAGCCGTTGCCGTCCAGCACCGGGCCGAGGATCGGGGTCAGGGTGGTGCCCGAGGCGTCCACCTGGCCGCCGTTGGCCTGGCCGGACTCGACCTGGCCGATCCCCGCCAGCAGCTGCCAGGGCAGGTGGCAGCCGGGCGTGCGCTGGGCGAGGGAGGCCTCCGCCTGCTTGTAGGCGGCGAAGACGGTGGCGGGCAGCGAGGCCCCGGTGGCCGCGAACGGACCGGCCGAGGGCAGGCCGGGCAGCGTGCCGGGCGGCTGGGGCAGTTGGACGGTGCCGCCGCCGTCGGCCGGGCGGCCGGTGCCGGGGGCGGCGGCCGTCGGGCCGCCGAACGGCGAGGCCGGGGTGCCGGAATCGTCGGCGGCCTGTGCGGTGGCGCCGCCCTGAGTCGGGTTGGTGTCGGCGGCTGCGACCGGGGCGAGCCCGATGCCCGACACCTGAGAGCCGGTCAGCGCGGCCAGTGCGGCGAGCGTCGCCGCCGTCCCCGTGACCCGCTTGCCGAGCCGCACCTTCTGCCCGCCCTGAGCGCTGCCGAACCTCGCCGCCATCAGTTGCCCCTCCCCATCGCCGTCCGGACCATCCCGGAACGGTTGAGCCCTCGTCATCGTGCCCGCCCGCCGCTCGGCGGCAGCCGCCGCCGCCGCGACGATTAGTATCACGACGATCTGACAGGGACAGGATGGCCGGGAGGCGACCTGGCGCCCTCCGAGAGGCGAACGCGGCACTTCAGCGGGGGTCCGGCGGGCCCGAACCGCTGTTGCGGAAACCGCCGCGCACCCGATCGGAATCCGCCGCACTCCTGATCTGCCCTACTGCTGAAGGGAGTTGACCGTGAGCCCCACAGCTGGGGCCCGGGCGCCCCGGCGCCCGGGGCGGCGGTTCGAAGTGCGGGGGTGGTACGTGGGCGTCGCGTCGGGCTCCCCGGCGGCGCCCGTGGTTGACCGCTCTGACCAGCCAGGATGTCCGGCGCCGGCCCCGGCGACCCCTAGCAGGGCGGGTCGGTCGACACCAGGGGGCCTCCCCAACTCGGCCCTGGAAGGATGACGTTCAGATGAAAGTGGGCATGCCAGGAAATGCCGTCCGGCATGCTGAGCCGCGTGACCATGTGGATGGAGGCCGAAACCGTGAGCGCGAACCTGCCGGAGACCGTCGCTGAAGGAACGGTTGTCCTGCCGGCACCCCCCAGGGTGGTGGACGACCTGGCCCGTGACCTGACCCAGGCCGCCGCCGCCGTCCGGGCGGTGTCCCGGTCCGGCCGTTCCACCGGCGGGGACGTCGCGGTCGCCGCCTACACCGCGGTGGTGTGCACCGGCCGTTCGGCCGCCCGTGCGCTGGAGGAGGCGGCCGCCTGGTGCCGCCAGGCCCCGGACGCCGAGGTCCACTCGCTGGCCTGGGCCCGGGTGCCGGGGCACCGGGAGGACGTCCACGAGTACCGGGTCACCATGGCCGTCAGCTTCCCCGACGACGAGACCGGCGAGCACCCCGGCGACACCCATCACGCCTGCCGCTGAGTCCTGCGGTGCTCTGCGGCCGGAGAGCTGAGGCCCGAGTATTGAGGCCGTATCATCGGCCCATGGGTGATGGGGGCACGAACGACATGGTCGACGGTGGCGCAGCGGCGGAATCGGCCAACGGCACCGCGGGGGGCGTCACTTCGACCGCCGCGGCCGACGGCGGTCCGCGCGAGCTGTCGCGGGCCGCCGCCGTCGGGGCCACCGTGCTGGCCGTCCTGTGCGGCTGCGCGGTGTTGCTGGCCATGTTCCACTGGCTGGGCTGGAGCGTGCCCGGTGTGGGCTGGATCGTCGCCAAGGCCGGGATCAAGCTGGCTGTCGGCGGCTTCGCCGGGCTGGCGGTGGCCGTCGCCTGGGTCCGGACCAAGCTGCGTTCACGTTTCGGGAATTCCGGGAGCTGACCTCTCGGCGGCTCAACCCGCCTGCGGCGAAGGGCAGGTGAGGTCGTGCTCGGGCGCCTTGCCGTCCAGCAGGTAGCGCTCGACCGTGTCGGTGACGCAGGGATCGGAACCCGGGTACTGACCGTGGTTGCCGTTCCCGGTGACGGTGACCAGCTTGGAAGTGCGCAGCGCGCGGTGCGCGCCGAGCGCCGCCTCGTAGTACGTCGCCGGGTCGTGCAGCGAGTTGAGCATCAGCACCGGGGGCAGCTGGGCGCCGGTGACCTTGACCTTGGGTGCCGGGTCCGTCGGCCAGGCCGCGCAGACCGAGCTGAAGGCGAGCGTACGGGCGCCGAGCAGCGGGTAGCGGGCGGTGTTCTGCGCACCGCGCTCGATCCAGGTGTCCATGTCCTTGGTCCACGGGGTGTCGCCGCACGTCACCGAGAAGTACTCGGCGAGGAACTCCGGGCTGAGGTACTGGCCGAACAGCTGGCGGGCCGTCTGCTTGGCGGACGGATCGGCGCCCGGCCAGTCGTCCAGGGCGGTCAGGGCCCGGGCGAGGGCCGGGAAGGCCTTGTCGCTGTAGATCGCGCTGATCGTGCCGTTGTCCAGCTGGTTGGGGCCGAGCGTCAACGACCCGTCGGTGATGGGCTGGTCGTGCAGGGCGGCGCGGCGCTGCTCCCAGTGCGCCTTGACCTCCTCCGGGGTCGAGCCCCAGTGGTACGTGGCGTCCCGGGCCGCCATCCAGGGCAGGAAGTCCTCCTCGAAGCGCCGCTGGAAGCTCATCGGCTGGCCCAGCTCGAACTGCTCCCAGGTGCCCTCGAAGCCGATGTTGCTGTCCAGCACCATCCGCTCGACCCGGTGGGGGAAGAGCGTGCCGTAGTAGGCGCCGATCATGGTGGCGTAGGAGGCGCCGTAGTAGCTGATCTTCTTCTCGCCGAGCAGGGAGCGGAACAGGTCCATGTCGTGGACGGTCTGCTCGGTGGTCAGGTAGGGCAGCAGATCGCCGCTGTGCTCCTCGCAACCGGCGACCAGCTTCCGTGAGTTGGCGATGACCCGGTCGATCGCCTCGGGGGACTGGTCCCGGTAGTCCCCGGCCAGGAACTCCTGGAACTCCTCCGGACTCTGGCACTGGGCATGGGTGCTCCGGCCGACACCGCGCTGGTCGAAGCTGACGATGTCGTAGGCGGCGGCGACCGCGGGGGCGCCCTGGGCGAGGTCCATCGGCCGCAGCAGGCCCTGCCCGCCGGGGCCGCCCGCAGCCTCCATCAGCGTTCCCTTCCGCTTCGCCGGGTCGGCGACGCGGTGCCGGGAGACGGCGATGGTCAGGTCGGCCCCGACGCCGGGGTGGTGCCAGTCGCGCGGGACGGCCATGGTGGCGCAGTCGAGCGCCGGCTGCCCCCCGCAGGGCTGCCAGTTGAGGGTCTGGTGGGCGTAGCGGGCGGGCGCGGGCTCGGCGTCGCCCGGGTTGCGGCCGGAGTCGGCGTTGGCGGCGGCGGGCAGGGCGAGCGAGGCCAGGACCGCGGTCGCGACGACGGCGGCCGCGCGACGGGTGCGGGATGCGGTGGTGTTCACGGGAACGATCCTGTCCGACACGGCTTCTGACGGGCGATGATGCTGGACACCATCTTTGGGGTGGTGCTGGGTACACCCGTCTTCCTGGAGGGACGTACCCAGCGGTCGGCGCCTCGGCGGCCGGTTCCTGAACGGTCGGCGTCCCGGTGTCCGGCGTCTCAGTAGCCGACGGTGAAGCGGGCGCGCCGGTGGGCCGGGTTCTCCGCCTCGTCGAGCAGCGCGATGGCGAGGTCCTCCATGGAGATGGCCGAGTCGCCCTCGGCGTCGACCAGCAGCTCGTCCAGGCCGAGCCGGAAGCGGCCGGTGCGCACACCCGGTTCGAGCAGGGCGGCCGGGCTCAGGTACGTCCAGTCGACCTTCCCGTCCGCGCGGTAGAGGTCCAGCTGCTCGTTGCAGGCCAGCGCGATCGGCCGGATCTCGTCGGGGAGGCCGGGGGACTCCGCCAGGACGGTGCCGTCGCTGCCCGGGACGGTCAGGCTGCCCGCGCCGCCGACCGCGATCAGACGCACGCCGGTACCGGCCAGGCCGTCCAGCAGGCCCCGGGTGGCGGTGATCAGCTCGTGCTCGCTGCCGGGCGCGGGACGGGTGGCGGTGATCACCAGGTCCTGCCCGGCGGCGATCCGGGAGACGTCCGCCGGGTCGCGGGCGTCGCCGACGGCGAGGGCGACGGAGGACGGCAGGCCGTGCGGCTTGGCCGGGTCCCGTACGACGGCGGTGACCTCGTGGCCGCGGGCGAGTGCCTCGGCCACAACGCGGCTGCCGACGTTGCCGGTGGCACCGAACACGGTGATGCGCATGAGGGTTTCTCCTTGGACTGAACGTTGGACCTTTGGACCTTTGGAACTGAGGGACTGAGGAACTGCTGGATCCTCGGCGGTGCGGGGTCAGGCGGTTTCGCGTACCGGCTGCGCGTCGGCCCCCTGCTCCGTGGCGGGTGCGGGCTCAGGCGCGGGCGTGGCCGTGCGGGGCCGCTGGGTCTGGGCGACGATCAGCGAGCCGAGCACGACCACCGCGCCGAGCGCCTGGAGCGGGCTGAGGTCCTGGTCGAGCGCCAGCCAGCCGGTCACGGTGGCGACCACCGGGCTGAGCAGGGAGAGGAAGGACAGCGAGGTCGGTGGCAGGGCGCGCAGTCCGCGGAACCACATCGCGTAGGTGAGGGCCGCGCCGATCAGGCAGAGGTAGGCGTAGCCGAGCACGTTGTCGGTGGTGTAGTGGGTGGGCGGGGCGCCCTCGGTCAGCAGGGTGACCGGCACCAGCAGCAAGCCGCCGGCGGTGAGCTGCCAGCCGGTGGTGGCCAGCAGTGGGGCGGGGGAGACCCAGCGCTTGGAGAGGACGACGCCGAAGGCCATCACCACCGCGCCGCCCAGTGCGGCGAACACGCCGATCGCGTCCAGCCGGGCGTTGGCGCGCAGCACCAGCAGACTGACGCCCGCCACGCCGGCGATGCCGGACAGCACCGTACGCAGCGTGAGCCGGTCGCTGAGCAGCGCGGCCGAGAGTGCGGCGGTGATCAGCGGTTGGACGGCGCCGACGGTGGCCGCGATCCCGCCGGGCAGGCGGTAGGCGGCGATGAACAGCAGGGCCTGGAAGCCCCCGATGTTGAGTGCGCCGAGGACCAGCGCGCGCCACCACCAGTCGCCCTTGGGCAGGGTGCGGGTGAGGGCGATCAGCAGCAGTCCGGCGGGCAGGCAGCGGATGACGGCTGCCAGCAGCGGTCGGTGGGGCGGGAGCATTTCGGTGGTGACGAGGTAGGTCGTCCCCCAGATGGCGGGGGCCAGGGCCGTCACCAGCACCATGGCGAGGCGATTTCTTAGCACTAAGCCAATGTATCTCAGCGCTAAGGCATCTTTCATCGGAAGCGACCGGTGGCGTGGCTCACAGTTACCTCACCGCTAAGAAATCTCCTGGGCATCCCCTACCCTGAACCCGTGGCAGATCATGTGGACCGCGTAGTAGCGCAATGGGCCGCCGAGCGGCCTGAGCTGGACACCTCCCCGATGGAGGTGTTCGGCCGGCTCAAGCGCCTCTACCGCCTGGTGGACGCGGAGCTCAACCGCACCTTCGCCGAACACGGCCTGGACGCGGCCTCCTTCGACGTCCTCGCCACCCTCAAACGCAGCGGCCCGCCCTACCGCCTCACCCCCACCGGTCTGATGCAGTCCGCCATGGTCACCTCCGGCGCCATCACCCAGCGCCTGGACCGCCTGGAGGCGCGGGAACTGGTCACCCGCACCCGCAGCGACCAGGACGGCCGCAGCCGCGACGTCGAACTCACCCCCGAGGGCCACGCCCTGATCGACCGCGCCCTGCCCGACCACGTCGCCAATGAGCACCAGATGCTGGCCGGCCTCGACGAGGCGCAGAAGGCCGCGCTCATCGACGCGATGCGCGCCCTGCTCGCGGACCTCGGCGACAGCTCCGGCTGACCGCCGGATTAACCGCTTGCCGGCCCGGCCGCCCTCCCCTTGGATGGCGGCCATGGACGACCCGATCTGGCAGGCCCTGTCCACCGATGCCCGGCGCACGGTGGACGAGCACCTCGCCGCCTCGCGCCCTGTGCACGCGATCAAGGCGATCCGCGACGCGTCGCCGGATCCGGTGCCCGGGCTGCCCGCCCGCATGGACGTGATCACGGTCCGGCGGGTGGAGCTCGGCCTGGACGGTCGCGGACCGACCCCGCCGGCGGACTCGGCGGGCCTGGTCGCCATGGCCGGGGCGCTGCCGGAGCGCGTCGAGTCGATTCGCGCCGAGTGGGACGGCGACACCTTCGGCTGGTGCGTGGGCCTACGGGCGGTGACCGCCGGGCACTCGGGCGGATACGTGCTCGCGACGATCCGTCACGGCGGCGACATCCGGATCTTCAACGGCGAGGTCCCGCCCTGGCCCGAGGAGGTCGAGGTGGAGTCCGTCGGCCGGGAGGTGGCCGCCCGGCTGGGCGTGCCGTTCCACTTCGCCCGGGAAGGCGGGCCCGGGCGTCCGGCTACTGGTTGACCGCCACCGCCTTGAAGAAGGTGTAGTGCAGCGTCCCGCCGGGCTCGGCCGCGCGGCGCAGGTCCGCGATGCCGTGGTCGAAGGCCTCCGGGGTGGTCAGCCCGGAGGCCAGCGCCTCCGCCCGGACGGCCTCGACCATCGCGACGAAGGTCCGCAGCGTGAAGCCCTCCACCAGCGCCGGGCAGCCGCCGTCCGCGTAGGCCGTACGGGGGCGGACCGTGACGTCCGCGAAGCCGGCGGCGGTCAGCAGCGGGTACAGCCGACGCCCGATCAGCGCGTCGCCGCCCGCCTCGGCCTGGAGCCGGACCAGGTGGTCGACGGTACGGCGGGCCGGCGCGCTCTCCGGGTGGAAGAGGGCTGAGCCGTGGTCGCCCTCGATCACGGTGATCGTCCCGCCCGGCCGGAGCACCCGGCGCAGCGCCGTCAGACCGGCGGCCGGGTCCGGCAGGTGCTCCAGCACGAAGCACAGGAAGACGTGGTCGAACGCGCCGTCGGCGAAGGGCAGTCGGTGCAGGTCGCCGTGGTGCCAGGCGACCTGGGCGGCGGGCGCCTCGGCCGCCACCCGGGCCCGGGCCTGGGACAGCGAGTCCGCCGAGAGGTCCACCGCCGTCAGCAGCACCCCGGGGCTCCCGGCCAGCAGGTGCACCGTCTGCGCCCCCACCCCGCAGCCCGCCTCCAGCACCCGGCTGCCCGCCGGGTAGGCCGTGCCCGCGTGAAGCAGCTCCGCGAGGGTGTCGGCCTGGTCGCCGAGGCGCTGTGCCTCGGTGTCGGAGTAGCCGTGGACGTAGTGGGTGCGGTGTGTGCTCGTTCGGGTGGTCATGGCTCCACCCTCGCGCCAGTATGGACCGGTGAACAGGTCCAAAGGTGAGGCGGTCGACAGGTCCAAAGAGCTCGGCGCCGACTTCCTCCAGCTCGACGCGGCCGACGCCCCGCCCGGCGGCCTCACCCAGTGGCTCGCACGTCGACTGCGCGAGGCCGTCGCCGACGGTCGCCTCCCGGCGGGCACCCGGCTCCCCGCCACCCGAGTGCTGGCGGTCGAACTCGGCGTCTCCCGAGGGGTGGTGACCGACGCCTACCGTCGGCTCGCCGAGGCCGGGCAGGTCGCGGGGCGGGGGAGGGGCGGCACGGTGGTGGTCGCGGGCCCGGTCCCCGCCGCCGCACCGCCCGCACCCCGCCCCGCGCCCGTCATCTTCCGAGCGGACCCCGACCCCGAGGTCTTCGACCACCTGCGCGCCGCCCCCGCCCGGATCGACCTCACCCCCGGCGTCCCGGACCTGGCCGCCTTCCCGCGCGGCGCCTGGCTGCGCGCCGAGCGGGCCGTCCTCGACGGCCTCGCCGCCCACCACCTCGGCTACGGCGACGTCCGGGGCGCGCCCGCCCTGCGCGAGGCCGTCGCCCACTGGCTCGCCCGCAACCGGGGCATCCGGGCCGACCCCGAGGAGGTGCTCGTCGTCGCCGGGACGGCCCAGGCCCTCGCCCTGCTCGGCCGCGCCCTCGGGCACCTGGGCATCACCGAGGCCGCGGTCGAGGACCCGGGCTCGCTCGGCGCCCGCCAACAGCTCGCCCACTGGCTCGCCGCCACCCCGCCCGTGCCTGTCGACGCGCAGGGCATCCGGGTCGACGCCCTGCGAGCCACCGGCGCCCCGGCCGTCCTGCTCACCCCCGCCCACCAGTACCCGACCGGCGTCGTCCTCGGCGGCGACCGGCGTCGCGAACTCCTCGGCTGGGCGGGCGAGGGCGGGCTCGTCATCGAGGACGACTACGACGCCGAACACCGCTACGACCGCCCGCCCGTCCCTGCCCTCCGGGCCGCCCTGCCGGACCAGGTCTGCTACGCGGGCAGCATCTCCAAACTGCTCGCCCCCGCCTTGCGCACCGGCTGGCTGCTGGTGCCCCCGCGCCTGCGCGACGCCGTCCTGGACGCCAAACGCTTCGCCGACCTCGGAAACCCGGTGCTGCCCCAGCTGGTGCTGGCGCGGCTGATGGAATCCGGTGAACTCGACCGCCACCTGCGGCTGTTGCGCCGCCGCCACCGCCGCCGTCGGGACGCCGTGATCGCCGCCATCCGTACCCATCTGCCCGGTGCCACGGTGCACGGTGCTGCCGCGGGCCTGCACCTGATGCTGACCCTGCCGGAGGAACTCGGCTGCAGCGACACCGAGTTGGCCGCGGCGGCGCTCGCGGCGGGCGTGAAGGTGCAGCCGCTGTCCTGGCATGCCCGGCTCCGCTACCCGCCGGGCCTGGTCCTCGGCTACGCGGCGGTCTCGCCGGGTGAGATCGAGGAAGGAGTGGCGGTACTGGGGCAGTTGGTCCGGCGCGCGGGGTAGCCGGGCTTCCGTGGGGGTGGCGGCGGGTTCCGTGCCGTTGACCCGAAGCCGTACCCGTACCCGGGGGCGGGCCGGCGTCAGTACCCGGATGTCCCGCCGATCGACCGTGTGATCACCCCGGGTGCTGCCAGTGCGGGCAGTCGCGGCGTTTCCCGGGCTGCCGGACAGCCGATCCCTGGGTACGCTGGCGAACCGTAGGCCGCTGCTCACCCTGGAGGCATGATGGCCCCGTTCCGGCGTGTTGCCCAGCTCGGGTCGGTGCTGCTGGTGCTGGGGGCCGCACTCGGGCCGGTCCCGGCCGGGTCGACGACGCGTAGCGGCGCGCTCCCCGCCGAGAGGACCACAACGGTGATCAGCCAGGACCAGGACTCCCGGCAGCTCGCCGGACGCCGGATCGTACTCTCCTACCCGGGCTCGACGCCGCCGCCCGGAGTGCTCCAGGCCATCCGGGAGGGCCGGGCCGCCGGGGTGATCCTGTTCCGCGACAACGTCACATCGCAACTCGCAGAGGTGGTCACCCAGTTGAAGCAGGCGGCGGCCGAGGCGCCACACCCGCGCCCGCTGCTGCTGATGACCGACCAGGAGGGCGGCAAGGTCCGCCGCCTGCCCGGCGCGCCCGAACTCTCCGCCCGCGGCACCGGATCGGCCCCCGACCCGCTCGCCGCCGCCGTGGACTCCGGCACCGGCGCCGCCGCGACGCTCACCGGCGCCGGGCTGAACGTCAACCTCGCGCCGGTGCTCGACGTCTACGACACCCCGGACAACTTCATCGACCACTTCGAGCGCTCCTACGGACAGGACCCTGACCGGGTAGGTGAGTTGGGCAGCGCCTTCCTCACCGCCCAGCAAGGCGGCGGGGTCGCCGCGACCGCCAAGCACTTCCCCGGTCTCGGCTCCGCCGCCCAGAACGAGAACACCGACCTCCGCCCGGTCACCCTCCCCGTCCCGCTGGCCCAGCTCCGCACCCGCGGCGAAGCCCCGTACCGAGCCGCCATCGCGGCGGGCGTGCGTCTGGTGATGGCCTCCTGGGCGATCTACCCGGCCCTCGACCCCGACCACCCGGCCGGCTTGTCACCCACCGTCATCCAGGGCGAACTCCGCGACCGCCTGGGCTTCGACGGCGTCACCATCACCGATGCCCTCGAAGCCGGCGCCCTCACCCCCTTCGGTGACACCGGCACCCGCGCCGTCACCGCCGCCGCGGCCGGCATGGACCTGCTGCTCTGCTCCGACCGCGACCCGCAACAGGCCGAGGACGCCACCGCCGCCCTCGCCGCCGCCCTCGATTCCGGCCGCCTCGACCGCGCGGCGTTCGCGGAGGCCGTCACCCGCGTGGACGCCCTGAGGGACGCGCTGCGCTGATTCAGGGGTGACCCGCGCCCCGCCGCTCACCCGGGGTGGCGGCAGCACCGCCGGTCGACGGTGGCAGCGGGAGAGGCGAGGCGGCACCCGAACGGCGGAGCCGGACCGTGGCCCGGTCCTGCTCCGCCGACAGCCGGGCACGCCCGGGCCGGCTACTGGTCGAGCAGGGTGCGCAGGTCGATGAGGCGGTAGCCGCGGGCGCGGGCGGCGTCGATGATGCGGGGGAGGGCCTCGGCGTCGAGGCAGGTGTCGGGGCCGCCCTCGTCGGTGGCGCCGACGTGGAGTTGGAGCACGGCGCCCGGGGTGAGGGCGGCGAGGGCTCGGTCGACGGCGCGGTCGGTGGTCATGCCGTGCCCGGGGCCGAGGTAGCCGTTGGTGTCGGTGGTGAATTCCAGGTCCGCGTAGCCGAGCCCGTTGACGGTCTCGATGGCCTGTGGGGTGGTCGCGCTGTACGGGAAGCGGAAGAACGGCAGCGGGTCGGCGTCGGCGGCGCGGCGGATGGCGTTGGCGGCGCGGCGCACCTCGGCACGGGCCTGGTCGGGGGTGAGGGTGGTGAAGTCGGGGTGGCTGTAGGAGTGGTTGCCGAGGCCGTGTCCTGCGGCGGCGATGGCGCGGACGGCGCCGGGGTGCCGGTCGGCGAAGTCGCCGGTGGGGAAGAAGACGGCCGGGGCGGCGCGGTCGCGCAGGACGGCGAGGACGGTGTCGAGCCCGGTTTCGTTCCAGGCGGCGTTGAAGGTCAGGGCGAGGACGCGCTCCTCGGTCGGGATCCGGCGGATCTCGGCGCCGAGCAGCGGCTCGGGGGCCGGGGCGAAGCCGAGGAGCGAGGCGAGGGCGGCCAGGGCCGCGACGGCGGTGCGGAGGCGGTTCACCCCGGGTTCAACGCGGCGACGTCCGGGATGGTGCGGATGTTCGTCCGTTCGGATTGGAACGCGCCATCGAAGGTCAAGTTTCGGTCCGGTCGCTAGTTCAAAGGCGAAATGGCGCCTAGGGATTGGAATCTCATGGCAAAGTCTTGGTCATGGCACGGATGAAATATCACATGTGCCACATTGCATGTTCTCGATCCATTCCTCACACCCTCCGAAGGGGGAGTTCATGAACCGCATCAAGCAGATCGCTGCGGGCGCAGTCGGTGCCGCCGCGCTGCTCGCGACGCCCGTGCCGGCGCTCGCCGCCGTGCCGCAGGCCACCGTGGCCACGGTCACGACCTGCGGCTGGTCCGGTCTGCAGGCCGGGTTGTCCACCAAGGTGTGCGCGGAGGTGACCGGCGACAGCGTCGTGCTGTACGGGCAGATCGGGCTGGCCGGGCCGCCTTCGCCGGGGACGCCGTGGCCGCCGGCGCCGCAGGAGCTGGTCACCAGGCTGTCGGCCGAGGTCATCGGCGGCGGCTCGCTCGGTGCGGTGTCCGGACGCACCGTCTTCTCGACCAGCACGGTACGGGTGGACGGCATCAGGGCCACCGTGCCGTGCGGCTCGGTCGTGCACGCCTCCTTCGCCGTGGAGAAGAGCTTCCAGGGTCCGGCCCCGGTCGCCCTGGATCTGCCTGTAGTCTGCTGACGGCTCGTCACCCTGACTGCCGAGCCCGGGAGTTGGCAGCGTCCCGGGCTCGGCCCCGGCCTGTCGGGAATCCGGCCGCGGTGTGGGGGAGGTCACCTCTTGCTGTGAGGACTTGAAGAAATCTTCATCTGTCGCGATGATGCCTACCGGCCGCGGCACGGACCCCGCCCGGTCGAACGACCACCGAGCCGGATCCGAGAAAGGGAGCGGACGATGCCGGTCCCGCTGTACCAGGCCAAGGCGGAGTTCTTCCGCACCCTCGGCCACCCGGTCCGGATCCGGGTGCTGGAGCTGCTCCAGGACGGCCCCCGGCCGGTGCGCGAGCTGTTGGCGGAGATCGAGGTCGAGCCGTCCAACCTCTCCCAGCAGCTCGCGGTGCTGCGCCGCACCCAGCTGGTCACGGCCACCCGCGAGGGCAACACGGTGGTGTACGCGCTCAGCACCCCGGACGTCGCCGACCTGCTGCGCGCGGCACGTCGGATCCTGACCGAGCTGATCACCGACCAGGGCGCGCTGCTGACCGAGCTGCGTGCGACCGGCGGCCGGTCGCACCGTTGAGTCCGCAGCCCGCACCCGCGTCAGCGCCCGCGCCCGACCCGACCGGCCGACCCGAGGAGACCCGCACCATGAGCGACAGTGCCGGTGACAGCACGAGTGAGGAGAAGCGCCGCCGCAAGGCGATGCTGATCCGCGCGGGCATCTACGTCTTCGCCACCCACCTGTTCGCGGGCTTCGTCCTGCTGCTGTTCGCGCTCGGCAACCGCAAGTAGGGGCGCTCGCGCGTAGCGGCCGTCACGAGGACCGCGGTGGGGCTCAGCGCGGCTGTGCGTCCGGCACCAGGTAACGCTCGCTGGTGCTGGTCCAGGCGTGCACGCCGGCGACCAGCTCCCGGGTGCCGTCCAGGTACCAGCGCCCCGCCGGGTGGCGGCGGCCCAGCTCGCGGCGCAGCTCCTCGTTCTCCTGCCGCAGTCGGGAGACCCGGGCACGCACCGCGCGGACGGCGCGGCTACGGGTGCAGCCGCGGACCCGTTGCAGGGTGAGGACGGTGTTGAAGGCGGCGGCGCTCTGGCGTTCCTCCCGCTCCAGTGAGTAGAGGTCGTTGATCAGCGTGGCCGCGTCGGCGGTGTTGGCGCGCAGGCGGTGCAGTGCGGGCTCCGCGTGCAGGGCGGCGGGGGCGTCGGCGCCGTGGACCCGTTCCAGTATGTTCATGAACGGGTAGGCGCAGCTGCCGTGGCGGCGCAGCCGCATGGTGTCCGTGAGGCTCAGGCCGAGCGCGGGGACGGTGCCGCGGGAGCGGTGTTCGGCCTCGGCGGTGAAGGTCGCCAGGCAGGCCCGCCACTCGCGGGCGGCCCGGGCACGCCAGGCGGGGGACATCGTCTCGGTCTGGCGGTCCCAGAGTTCCCGCCAGGCGGTGAGGAGCCGGTCGTCGGCGGTGCCGGCGGGGGCGCTGCTGTCGAGGACGGTGATCAGCGGGTCGACCAGGGCGCGGGCCTGGGTGGGGCGGCGTCCGGGCGGGCCGTCGAAGCGGTCGTCCAGGATGGTGAACCAGCCGAGCATGTCGACCAACAGATCCAGCTCGCCGCCCCGGGTGGTCGGGAAGGCGAGGCCGATCAGCTCATGCAGTGCGTAGGCCCGGTAGCCGGGCAGTTCGGCCGGGGTGAGCAGGCCGTGGTGGACCGCCCAGTCGGCATGCCGGTCGGCGGAGGCGTGCAGCTCGGCGGGCGGGCGGCGCCGGGCGGGAGCGGCCGGAGCGGCTGCGGCGCCCGCGAAGGGGCAACCGCCGGCCGCCGGCCGCTCGGCTCCTGCTGCACCCGCCGCGCCCGACGAGGCCGCCGCGCCCGACGAGGCCGCCGCGCCCGACGAGGCCACCGCGCCCGACGAGGCCACCGAGGCCGCCGGAGCTGTCGAGGCGCCCGCCAGGGCGGCCGTAGTACCCACCGAGTCCGCCGAGCGCGGCGCGAGCCGCACCCGCAGCCCCTGTGCCTGGACCGTCGTCCACACCACCTCCCGGGCCCGCGCCCCCGGCACCGCGACCGGCCGCCAGCGGCGCAGGATCGCCGCTGCCGCGACGGTCAGCTCGGCCCAGGCGAAGGCCTCCCCGATGCACTTGTGCTTGCCCGCCCCGAACGGCAGGAAGGACGGCCGCCCGGCTCCGCCGCCGTCCTGCCAGCGCTCGGGCCGGAAGGCGAGCGGCTCGGGGTGGCGGACCGGGTCGCGGTGCAGGGCGGTGAGGCTGTAGAGCAGTTCGGTGCCCGCCGGGATGCCGTACGGGCCGAGCTCGACCGGCACCTGGGCGGTGCGCATCAGGAAGGCGTTGGGCGCGTGCAGCCGCACCACCTCCTGGGTGACGCTGCGGGTGTAGCTGAGCCGGGCGAGCGCCTCCGGGGTGGGGGCGGTTCCGGCGGGCAGGTGCTCGTCGAGTTCGGCGAGGAGGCGGGCCTCGACTTCGGGGTGGCGCAGGAGTTCGTCCAGCAGCCAGGTCAGGGTGGTGGAGACGGTCTCCGTCCCGGCGCCGAACATGGTGATCGCCTCGGAGCGGACGTCGGCCTCGGTGAGCGGACGGCCGGTGGTCGGGTCGGTGGCGGCCCGCAGCAGGGCGGGCAGGCTGCCCCGTCGTTCGGCCCGGTCCTGCGAACCGGCAGGGCCCGAGCGGCCGTTGACGGCCTGGTCGACGACCCGGTTGAGCACCCGGACGGCGGCGTCGAAGCGCCGGTTGACGGGCAGCGGCAGCCGGGCGAGCGCCGGGTGCGGGTACAGGGACTGGACGATCTGGCCCTTCACCAGGTCCGGCAGCGCCCGGTGGAAGGCGAGGGTGGCGTCCTCGCTGAGCCGGGCGTCGAACAGTGAGCGGGTGACGATCTCCAGCGCCAGGTGGTTCATCTCCTTGGCCACGTCGAGGACTTGGCCGGGCTGCCAACGTCCGGTGCGCTCCTCGGTGACCTGGTGCATGACGGTCAGGTACTCGGCCATCCGGTCCGAGCCGAAGGCGGGCTGGATGATCCGGCGGCGGTCGCGGTGGGCCTGGCCCTCGGACATCAGCAGGCCGTCGCCGAAGGCCGTCTTCAGGGTGTCCTGGACGGCGCCGCGCGGACAGTCGTAGGCGAGCGCGACCAGCAGGGTGTGGACCAGCCGGGCGTCGGTGACCACGCAGACGGTGCGCGGCCCGAGCCGGATGCGGACCACACCGCCGTAGCGGGACAGGGAACCGAGGAAGCCGAGCGGGTCGCGCAGCAGGGCGGCGGCGTGGCCGAGGCCGGGGAGCGCGCCGGGGGCGAGCGGGGGGACGGCCGAGCGGGTCGTGGGGGTGGGGGGCGGCGCGGTTCTCGGCGGGACGATCCGTTTCCGGGCCTCTGTCAGCATGGCGTCTGTCGGCAGGGCCATGACACTACCTCTCATCGAAGGGGACGGTGCGGCGGTACCGGGGGAGGGCACCGGCGGGCCGGCCGAGAACCGGGGGACCGGTGAGCGCGAGCCCGCGTGCGCCACTGTGGGAGGGCGCACGTCATGGGAAACGCGCCGGTCCCACAGGCGTTGCGCCGAGCGCGGGTGGATCACTCCAACGGTCGAATGGTCCTAGGTGCCACCGATCCGCCCGAAGGACACGTCTGACCTGCGGGGACTTTACCGCCCCCGAGGCCTGTGGAGGGCCCAGGGGGCAGGGTCTTTGGACCCTCGCCGCCCGGTCGGGCGACGGCCAACATGGTAGGCGGAGAAGGAGGAACCTGATGCCCCGTCTGCGCCACCGGCCCGCCCTCGACGTCCGGGTGGAGATCCGCGGTGAGCTGCCGCGCGAGGACGCCGAGTACGCCCGGGCCCAGACGCACGATACCGCCGCCGTCCTCGGTCCCGACGCCCGCGCGCTGCGCCTGCGGCTCACCCGCACCCGCGACCGCTCGCTCACCCGGCCCGCGCTCGCCCAGGCGGGCGTGCAGCTGGCCGCCCTGGGCCCGGTCCGGGTGCAGCTGGCCACCGGCACCGCCCGGGAGGCCGTCGACCTGGTGCTCGGCACACTGGTCGGTCGGGCCGTCCGGCTGCGCGAGCAGGGCGACATCGGCCTCGCCGCCGTGTACGAGAGCGCCTACCGCCCGCAGTACGCCGACCGTCCGCTGGCCGAGCGGCGGATCGCCCGGCGCAAGACGGTCGTGCTCGCCCGCCGGACGCCCGAACAGGCCGCGCGCGACCTCCTGACGCTGGACCGGCGGTTCCACCTGTTCGCGGACGCCGTGACCGGACGGGACAGCCTGGTGCACCGCTGCCCGCTGAGCGGCGCGGTGGAACGGTGGAGCCCGGACACCGACCCGGCGCCCCCGCTCGGCCTCGCCGAGGCGGCCCGCCGGCTCTGGCTCACCGGCCGCCCCTTCGTCTGCCACACCGACTCCGGTGACGGCCGTGCCCGGGTGCTCTACCGGCGCTATGACGGCCACTACGGCCTGATAACGCCGGTGTCGGAGCGCCGCAGCGGGGCAGGAACTCCCTCGGCACAGGACTGATCAGAGAGATTTTACCGACCCAAGACCCAAGACCCAAGACTCCACCGACGCCACGACAGGGGACCGTGACCATGGACTGCGACGACGAGGTCATGCTGACCGTGCGGATCACCGCCGCCGAGCGGGCGCTGCTGCGGGACCTCGCACGCGGCCACGGCGGCGACGTCTCCGAGGTGGCGGTCGACGGCCTGCTGGAGGTCGTCCCGGCGCTGCACGACGACGCCTCCGTCCTGCCGTTGCTGCGGGTCCTCGCCCGGCCCGCGCCCTGCGCGGTGACCCTCTGGCTGCCCGCCCCGGTGGCGGACCTGCTGCCGCTGCTGGGCGAGCGGCTGGCGCGCACCGGCGGGCCGGCGGCCGGACCGGCCAGCGCGGCGCTCTCCGCGGCCCTGCGGCTCTGGCTCGCCGGGGACCGCGCCGTGCTCGCCGCCGGGTTGGCCCGGCTGCACGGCGGCCTCGGGGCCGCTGTGGCGCCGACGGCCGCGCCGGCACGGATCACGGTCGCGGCCTGACCGGTCCCGGCGCAGGACTGGTCGTCATATTCCGGGCGAAGCCGGCATGTTCTGGGCGGAAACCTGCCTGGTCAGAGCTCGTGCCGCCACCCGGTGACAGGTCTCGCATTCCGTCTCGGCCGACGGATTCACCGGCCCGGGGCCTCCGGCCGGGTGGCCGCCACCACCCCGTGCCGGGGAGCGCTTACCCCCCGATTGCGCTCCTCGGCACTTTCCGCGTTCGTGCGCTCGCCGCCTCGGCGTTCTCCCGTCCTCGCGCGGTCCCCGCCCCGGCGCTTCGAACGCGCCGAAGAATTTCGCAAGAGGTTTCTGTTATTCCCGGTCGCCCCAGTCGCTCTCCGGAGTGTCGGAAGGTCCGGGCGTCCCTCACCACGGGGCGCGCGGGCCGTCGCACGAGGAAAGGAACGCGATGGGACACCGGAGCAGCGAACTCCATCGGCGCAGGCGCCGCCGGCTCACCCGCAGGAGCACCCTGGTCGCCGTGGCGGTGGCGGCCGGACTGATCGCGGGCACACTGGGTCTGCGCACCGCGCTGGAGCCGGCGGCCGTGCACAGCGCGGTCGCGGCGGCGGACGCCCCGGCGGACCGGGCCGACGCGGTCTCGGACGGTGGCGACGACGGTGCCCCCGGGCAGACCGGCACGGCCGAGGGCGCGACCAAGGCGCCCGCCCCGAAGCGGGACGAGAAGGCCGCCCCACCCAAGGCGATACCCAAGGACCAGCCCGAACGCGGCCTGGTCTACGCGGGGTTGAGCCTGCCGACCAGCGACCGCTGTGGCAACATGCTGGAGGTCACCGGCAGCACCCAGTGCAGCCACGGCCCGGACGTGCCGCCCAAGGACGTGGACATCCACAAGGACGTCCAGCCGGTGGCCGCCCCGGTGGCCCAGGCGGCCGCGCTGACCCCGCCGACGAACGCCCAACCGCCCGCCGCAGCCGACCTGTTGAAGGGCGGCGCGCCCGTCCTCGACGCGACCCAGAAGGCGCTGCTGAGCGACTCCGGCGCCGCGGGCGCCCCGCAGGGCGCCCCCTCCCAGGCCCCGGCCGCCGGCTCGGGCCTGGTCTGCGAGGGTGACGGCAGCAGCGGCAACCGCGTCCAGGTGGTGTACGTGCACACCCCGGGCAACGACCGCTTCGCCCAGTACCTGCCCTCGTTCAAGAAGTGGGCCGCGGACGTCGACGTCATCTACGACGCCAGCGCCCAGGAGACCGGCGGCGACCGGCACGTCCGCTTCGTCACCGAACCCGACTGCACCGCCTCGGTGTTGAACGTCCAGATCTCCGATTCCGAGATCCAGGACTTCAACGCGAGCAACCAGGCCCTCGCCGCGCAGGGGTTCAACCGCAAGGACCGCAAGTACATGATGTTCACCGATGCCAAGGTGTACTGCGGCATCGGCACCTTCGCCGGCGACGAGCGCCCCGGCCAGGACAACTTCAGCAACTTCGGCCCCTCGTACGGTCGCACCGACGCCGGTTGCTGGGGCGGCCACACCGCCGCGCACGAACTCGGCCACAACCTGGGCGCGGTGAACAACAGTGCGCCCGACTCCAGCAAGGCCGGGCACTGTACGGACACCTGGGACCTGATGTGCTACTCGGACGCCCCCTACTACCCGAAGATGCGGGTCGTCTGCCCGGACCGCGCCCATGACGACCGGCTCGACTGCAGCAAGGACGACTACTTCAACACCGCGCCCAAGCCCGGAAGTTACCTGTCCACGCACTGGAACGTCGCCAACAACCGCTTCCTCATCGCGGGCAACGGCACCGGTCCGAACCCGAACCCCACGCCCACGCCCACCCCGACGGCTACGGGATCGCCCACCCGCACGCCCTCGCCGTCCCCGACGCCCACCGGCAGCCCCACCGCGACACCGACCGGGTCGCCGTCGCCGACCGCGACCCCGACCACCGGCGGCGGCAGCGCTCCTGAGGTGACGTCCAGTCAGATCACCCAGAACTCGGTGATGCTGAGCTGGAACGCCGTCCCGGCCGCGGCCGGCTACGACGTCCTGCTGAACGGCCAGACCATCGGCACCGTCCGCTCGACCGTGGTCGGCGTGGTCCGGCTGGCGCCCGGCACCTCCTACACCGTGGCCGTCGCCGTTCGCGACGCGGCCGGGGCGGTCTCCAAGCCCGGTCGCTCCGCCACCTTCCGCACCCTCGCCGACGCGGGCCACCCGCAGCCCGGCACCCACTACACCCTGGTCAACGGCCTCACCGGCCAGGCCGCCGACCTGTGGGGCAGCTCGATGAACGACGGCACCGTGGCCATCGCCTACCAGCGCACCGGCTACGCCAACCAGAAGTGGGCCTTCGAGGACGCCGGTGACGGTGCCGTGCGGATCAAGTCCGCCCGCTCCGGCAAGTGCCTGCAGCTCGGCGGTACGGCCGTCGCCGGGCAGTACGTGGCGCAGCAGCCGTGTGCCGACAACGCCGCGCAGAAGTGGCAACTGGGCGCCACCGACGGCGGTTTCACTGTCACCGCGGCCGGTTCCACCCTGGTGCTCGGACTCAGCGACCGTTGGTACTACGGTGGTTGGCTGCTGGAGCTGCAGCAGCCGAACGGCCGGCCGTACCAGAGCTGGTCGCTGCTGAAGACCTCGTAAGCACGCTCGAACCCGCGCAACACGGGTGCGGCCGCAGTCACCACCCGACGGCGGCCGCACCCGGCGTCCACGGCTCAAAGCACTACGGCTCAAAGAACCACCGCTCAAAGAACCACCGCTCAAAGCGCCACTGCTCCAAGCGCCCTCACCCCATACCGCCCGAGGAATGCCCGCCATGCGAACCCGCTCGCTCCTCGCCGCCCTCGCCCTCTCCGTCGCGGCCGTCCTGCCCGCCGCCGCACCCGCCGCCGCCCACGGCGACTCCGTCCACCTGGACGTCACCGGCCAGCAGAACGGCCACGTCAGCACTGTCGCGACCTGGGAGAACGACCACGACCCGGTCACCGAGGAGTTCGCCGGCACGCTCTCGGCGACCGCCGCCGACGGCCGCGCCGTCGGCCCCTGGCGCCTGGTCGCCGTCCCGGGCCGGCCGGGGACGTACACCACCCGCGAGCTGCTCCCGGCCGGGCACTGGCGGGTGACCGTCGACTGCGCGTTCCCCTCCCTCGGCCACGGTGAGCGCGAACTCGACGTCGAGGCGGCGGCGATCAGCGACCCGGCACCGCTGGGCCTGAGCACCGAGGCCGCGCCGACCCCCGTGACGGCGGCGGCCACCACCGGCACCCCCGCCCACGAGACCACCGACGACGCCACAACCTGGGCCGCCATCGGCACCGCCACCGCGGCCGTCCTGCTGGTCGCCACCGGGTTCTGGCTCCGCCGCCGCGCGCGCGGCTGATCGCGGAGGCCTACTTCACGGCCTCGCCGGACTTCGCCCAGTTGTCGTGCAGGCGGTCCAGATAGGACTGCGCCTGCGGGCCGATCTTGACGCCCCGGGCGAAGGCCAGCATGTTGCCCGCGCCGGCGTTGTAGCCGAGGGCGAGCAGCTCGTTCTTGTTCAACGGCGCGCTCGGCCGGGCGGGCAGCTGCCCGGAGAGGTCGTGCAGGTGCCAGGCGGCGGCCTGGATCGCCAGGTTGCGGTCGTCCGGCAGCTCCTCCCATTGGCGGGAGGCGAACGGGCGGCCGGGCTTGGTGTCGTCGAAGGCGGCCCGGTGCATGTTGGCGATGCCGAAGGAGGCGTCGGGCTTGTTGCGCTGCCAGGCCCGTTCGAGGTCCGGGTCGTGCGGCTTGTACGACTCGTTGTAGAGGATCGCCATCAGCAGCTGCGGATCGACCCCGGCCTCCGCGGCGTACTGGCGCACCGGCGCCGCGTAGTCGGCCGGGTCGTAGCGGCCGGAGGGCTTGGACGGCGCGGCGGAGGGTGCCCCGGCGGACGGCGCACCGGACGGGACCGCGGCCGCTCCGCCCGCGGTGGCGGAGGCGGACGGCGGGGAGGACGCCGTGGTGTCGTGCCCGCCCCCGCGGACGATGCCCCACCCGGCCGCGACCAGGACGCCGATCACGAGCCAGCGCCCCCAGCGCGACCCTTTCTGCTCCTCGCTCACCGCTTCCGGCCCCTCCCCGTCCGCTCGCATTCCCGTTCGATCGCTGTACAGTCGATCGTGCCCCGCGGCAGGCCTATTCGGCGGGCTTCTGGTCCCCGTCGAGGTTGCGCAGGAAGTCCTTCGCCTTCTCGACGCCGGTGTCGATCTGCCCGCTGTACTTGCCGTCCGTGTGGTCGTCGATCACGTCGCCGACCTTCTCCAGGCCCTGCCCGAGCACGTCGCTGTGCTCACGGGCGAGGTCGGTGGCCCGGCCCGCGAGGTTCTTCAGACTCTCAAACATGGTGACGCTCTGCTCCTCTGACGCGTTCCTGTTGGTGTGCCGACGTGGCGGGGATCATGGTCATCCTAACGACGGCCCACCGGGCGGTTCGCCCCTGCCGAACGGCGGCGGGTGACTTTGCTGAAATGGGTTTGTAAGCTCCAGCCCAACCTCTACAGGTCTGTAGAAGTTGGGACCGCCGCAGGACGGAAGGCGTCCCGGCACGTGCGGTGGCGTGGTCGCGCCGCCGCAGCCGAAACGATCGAGGGAAGTGCGCATGGCCGGCCAGCGGGCGAGAACGCCGTACCAGGACGCGGGACCGCGCACCGAGGACCGCGCCGTGCCCGCCCAGCGCTCCCGTCCTGCCGGCGGCCGGGGGGCCGCCCGGGCCCGGGACGTCCGCGCCCAGCGCGCCGGGGCCTCGCGTCGCAGGCAGCAGGCCCGTCGGCGCGGCGGACTGCTCGCGGCTCTGGTGGCGGTCGGGCTGCCGCTGCTCGGCGGGATCGCGGACGAGCTGGGCGGCCCCGGCGTGGGCATCCTCTTCACGGTCGGTGCGGTGCTCGGTACGGCCGCCGCGGCCGCGCTGTGCAGCCGGACCGGCCGGTGGTGGGTGGTCACCGCCACTCCGATCGTGGTGCTGCTCACGGCCGCGGGCGTCGAGTACCTGTCGAACCCTGACAAGTACCAGGGCAAGGGCCTCGGCACCGGCGCGGTGCGCTGGGTGGTCGGGGCGTTCCCGGTGATGGCGGAGGCGGTGGCCGCCGCGCTGCTGGTCATCGTCATCCGGACCGTGCTCGACCGCCGCCGACCCGGCGGGGCCGCAGCCCCGAGCGGAAGGAGCCGCCGTGGCTGAGCGCGGCAACCGCCCCCGCCCCCGCGGCCGGACCCCGCGCCGCGGCGCCCCGTCGCTGACCGTGGCCGGTCGCACCCTGGCCTGTACCGTGTCCGCCGCCGTGCTCGGCACCAGCGGCTTCACCTGGTACGAGTACCGCAGCCTGGACGACGGCATGATCAAGTCCACCGCGCTGAGCGAGGCCAAGAAGAACGCGCCGCCGCACCTGGACAAGTCCGTCAACCTGCTGCTGATCGGCCTGGACAGCCGCAAGGACATGGACGGCAACGACCTGCCCAAGCAGTTCGTCGAGGACGAACTGCACGCGGGCTCCAGCGAGATCGGCGGCTACAACACCAACGCCCTGATCGTGCTGCACATCCCGGCCAACGGCGGCAAGGTCACCGCGCTGTCCGTCCCGCGCGACGACTACGTGCAGACCGCCGGCGCCGACGGCAGGATGCACAAGATCAAGGAGGCCTACGGCATCGCCAAGGAGGCCGCCGAGGCGAAGCTCGCCGGCAAGGGTCTGTCCAAGGCGGAACTGGAGCGGCAGAGCCGCGAGGCCGGGCGCTCGGCCACCATCCAGACCGTGCAGAGCTTCCTGGACGTCCCGATCGACCACTTCGCGGAAGTCAACCTGATCGGCTTCTACGACATCGCCAAGGCCGTCGAACCGATCCAGGTCTGCCTCAACCACCCGGTCGACGATCCGATCATCGCCCGCACCGCCACCCACGAGGGCGGCGGCACCGGCCTCAAACTGCCCGCCGGGGTCAGCTCGCTCAACGCCGCCCAGGCGCTGTCCTTCGTCCGTCAGCGCCACCACCTCACCAACGGCGACCTCGACCGCACCCACCGGCAGCAGGCGTTCATCTCCTCCGTCGAGTACCGGCTCAAGCAGCAGGGCGTCCTCAACGACTTCGGGCAGATGCAGAAGCTGTTCGGGGTGATCAAGAAGGACGTCGTCATCGACAACGAGTGGAACATCCTCGACTTCGCCCAGCAGGCGCCCAACCTCACCGGCGGCAACGTCGAGTTCAACACCCTGCCGATCGCCGGCTTCAAGACCATCGGCGGGCAGGAGGTCAACACCGTCAACCCGGACCTGATCAAGAAGATCGTCCGGCAGCTGTTCAACCGCGAACCGGCGCCCGCGGTCCCGGCCGGAGCCCCGAGCGAGGCCCCCGGCGAGACGGCCACCGCAACGCCCTCGCCCAGCGCCGCGCCCAAGTCCGTGGTGGACGTCAACGCGGTGGCCGGCGCGGGCGCTGCCTCCGCCGAATCCAAGGCGCTGGTCGAACTCGGCTACCAGGCGGGCCGGATCGGGGACGCACCGGCGAGGACCCGGGCAACGACGGTGACGTACGGCAGCGGCGCCAAGGCCGACGCCCAGCAGATCGCGGCCCGCTACGGGGTCACCGCCGTCCCGTCCTACGCCGTCGCGGCGGGGCACGTCGTGGTCACGCTCGCCGCCGGCCGGACGCCGACTCCCACCCCGACGACCCCCACCGCGGGAGCCTCGGCCTCGGCGGACGGCTCCACCGACCCGGCCGCGGGCCTGCCGATGCAGGGGCCGGCGGTGAAGGCGGGCGGGATTCCCTGCGTGGACTGAGTGTTGAGTCGCCCGGTCAAGGGCGCGGGGCCTTCTCACCGTGGACGGTGGTGTACTCGGCCGCCAGCCAGGGGCCGAGGTCGTCGATCAGCATGCCGAGGGCGGCGCGGTCGGTCGTGGGGGTGCGGGCGATCACGGCGGCGAGGCGCAACTGGGCGGCGCGGTCGGGGTAGTAGCCGGCGAAGGCCTCGGCGGAGGCGGCCAGGTCGCTGGTCCATCCGCCCCAGCGGGGCATGACCAGGGTGAAGCCGGTACGGACGATCCGGCGGGAGACCGCGCGGCTGAGTGCCCTGAGCTCGGCGTCCGAGCCGGCGGCGGCCAGCCGTTCGCGCCAGCCGGGGAGGGCGAGCGCGAGGTCGCCGTTGGTCTCGCGGGCGAGCAGGGAGGTCGGACGGTAGCGGGGGAACTGCCCGGCGAGGTCCGCGCCGAGCAGCGGGGTGCACAGGCAGGCGACGAACCAGCCCAGGTCGTGGCGCTCCAGCTCGCTCAGCAGCGTGCCGGTGGAGAAGAGGAGCACGCCGACGCCGTCGACCTGGGGGAAGGTGGCGTCCAGACCGGCTTCGAGCGCGTCGGTCTCGGCGCGGTCGGCGGGGGTGGGCTCGTGGTGCAGGGCGAGCAGCAGGTCGAGGTCGGAGACACCGGGGATCGCGGTGCCGCGCGGGATGCTGCCGTAGAGGTAGGCGCTGTGCAGCCGGGCCGGGTCGAAGGCGGCGGCTATTCGCTCCCGGGCGGTGTCGACCACCGCTGTGAACGCCGCGGGCACCCGCTCCAGCGAGCCCTCCCGCGCGATGTACCCGTCCCCGTCCAGTCCCCTGTTGATCATGTCGGCACTCTGCCCGCCCGAAGCGCGGTTGGCCAGCGAATATCCCCGAAGTCGGGGCCGGGTCGAATTGTCAGTGGGGTGTGCAAGCATCCATCGCACACGAACACGAGTGGGGACCGGTATGGGCACCTGGGACAGCGGTTACTTCGACAACGACATCGCGGCGGACTTCGCGGGCGGCCTCGACGATGCCGCGCCGCAGGAGCGGGCCGGGCTCCTCCGGGTGGTGCTGGAGCGCGCTGCCCGGAATCCGGGTACCTGGACGACGACGAGGGCGTGGCGGCGCGGGATACGCGCGCTGCGCGATGTCCTGGAGCCGGTTCCGCCGGCGCTGGACGTTCCGCTGTTCGAGCTCTGACGGGCACTCAGTGCCTGGTCGCCGCCCACCAGTAGCCGAGCGCGGCGAGCGACGGCAGCCCGTACCAGGAGTTCGCGCTGACCGAGAAGGGCCGCGCGCTGTTCCCGGTGATCACCGCGCTGTGGCAGTGGGGCGACCAGTGGTTCTTGTCGAGGGCGAGCCCAGGGCCCGGCTGGTCGACCGCGCGTCGGGGAGCCGGTCGCCCCGGTGGAGGTCCGGGCGGCGGACGGGTGGCTGCTCGGGCCGGAGGACGCGAAGGTGCTGCTGCCCTGAGACGTGCCGCTGCCACCGGCCGGGTTCGGACGGTGGCAGCGGGGTCGGGTGGGGTCAGGGAGTGGCGCCGGTCGTGGTGGCGGTCGACGTCGTGCCGGAACTCGTGGAGGTACCCGCCGAGGTCGTGCCGGAACCGGTCGTCGTGGTCCTGTTGCCAGGCGACTGCGGCGACTGGGTGACGGCCGAAGGGACGGTGGTCGCCGCCGTCGATGGGGCGGAGGTGTTCGTCGTCGCGGTCGTCTCCGACGGTTTGGCCGAACTGGTCGAAGCCGAAGCAGAGCCGGTCCCCGTCGAGGCACCGGAGGACGTCGCGCCGGAGGACGTGGCGCCCGAAGACTTGGCGCCCGAGGATGTCGCTCCGGACGAGGTTGCTCCGGACGAGGTCGCGCCGGAGGACGTGGCGCTCGGAGGCTTGGCGCCCGAGGATGTCGCGCCGGACGAGCTCGGCCCCGAGGGACTTCCCTTCGAGGTGGTCGCCGAGCCCGGTCCTGACGTAGCGCCGGAGGTCGAGGAGGTCGCCGTCGGTGCGCCCGGCTTCATCGTCCCTGGCAGCGGAACCCCCGGTGACAGCGGCCCCTTCGGTGCCTCGACGTGCTTGTCCACCACCTCGATCCGCCCGGTCAGGCGGGCGAACCAGCCGCCCGTCTCGACGTTGACCAGGACGATCTCGGTCACCGGCTGGGGCGCCGGAACCACGACGATCAGGTTGGTCGGCTGGAAGCCCTGCCACGGGTGCCCGATGTACTTGGCGTCGGAGACCAGTACCGGCGGCTTCAACGGGTTGCCGCACGAGCAGCGCACCCGGGGCACGCCCTGGGCGTCCACCAGTACGGCGGTGCCGGCCTGGAGTGCCGACTGGTACTCGGTCACCGCGCCGCTCTTGTAGTTGTGGTTGGTCACCCGGGTGTCCACCCGCAGGTACGCCGAGGTCAGCGAGCGGAGGTAGGACGGGATCGCGGACTGGTCGATGCCCGCGGCGGAGGCCCAGGCCCGGCCGGTGTCGCCGGTGGAGACCATTCCGATCAGCCGCTCGGTGTCGCAGCTCGGCTTGGACATCGTCCCGGCGTAGAGCCCGTTCGAGGCCCCCTGGACGCTGTGCAGGGCGGCCGGGGACGTGCTGTGCCCGGGCTGCTCCGCCTGCGAGGTCGCCGGGGCGGGTGCCGGTGGAGTCACCGGGTTGGTTTCCACCGATGGGGTGAACGGGTCAGGGCCCGGATCGGCCGGTGCCTGCAGCGCGACCTCGTTCGCGGTCGGCAGCGTCGAGGTCTTGCCGCCGCCGCCCTGATTGTTGACGATCAGCACGGTGGCCACCACGGCCGCCGCCACCGTGGTGGCCGCCACCGCCAGGCCCCTGCCGGAGCGCCACCACGGCGTACGCGGCCCGCGATCGCCACCGGCGCTGCCGCTCCCGCCACCACCCGAAGGCGGCCCGGACGGCCCGGACGGCCCCGACGCTCCGGGCGGGCCCGAGGGCGGAGGGGGTACGGATGGCGGTCCGGCCAGTGGGCCGGACGGGGGACCGGACGGTGGGCCGAACGGGGGCTCGCTCGTCGGGCCGGAGGGCGGCGGTTGGGAACTCATCGAGGCTCCGTTTCGCAGGCGGCCGGCGAGAACGGCCGGCACGGGAAGCTCCTGCCAATGGGGTTCCATTTCTCCCCCGGTACCCCGTTCGCCGCAACAGCAGGTTTGGCGGCCGTCGCCGAGCGTGCCCACCGGCGGTCGGTCAGGCTGGAACCCGACACCCCGGGGAGACCGGCACCCGTGGGAGTCGAGTCCCCGGGACCGGACCGGCCAGCTCAGCCAGAGGAGGCGGTATGCAGCAGCCCATCACCCGGGCCGCAGGCCCGCCCGGCGTCGTACGCGGATGGCTGGACGCGTTCGCCGTCGTGCTGGCTGGGCTGGTCGCGATGGCGGCCGTGGCCGCCCTCGGCCTCTGGCTGGCCGGTGCCGGGGACCTCCCCGAGGGCGGCTTCCCGCCCGTCCTCGCCGCGACGATGGCGCTCGCCGTCGGCGGATCCGTACAGCTCGACGGTGGCGCCGGCAGCTTCGCCGCCGTGGACGCCGGGGTCACCGCGATGCCGCTCACCGTCTCGCTGGTCGGCGCGGTCGCGATGGCCGAGGTGTTCCTGCGTCAACTGCGCTTCCGTGCGGTGGCCGGGGGCGGCGAACTGCTCGGCCGGATCGTCCGGACGGTGCTGCTCTGGGTGCTCGCCCTGGTGCTGATCACGGTCGTGGCCAAGCACACCTTCGTGGTCCCACTCGGCGGCAGTCTGGCGCAGACCATCGGCAGCGCGCTTGGACTCACCCCGGAGGTCGGCTTCCACGCGGACGGCCCGACCACCATCGGGATCGGGCTGGCCTGGCTGCTGCTGGTGCTCGCGGCCGCCTTCGCGGTGTCCCGGCGGGCGCCGCTGCCGGGTGCCCTGCTGCGCTACCAGCTCGCCGTCCGCCCACCCGCGTTCGCACTCTGGATGGTGCTGCTGGCGTACGTGGTGATCGGCGCGGTGGCCGGGGTGATCACCGCGATCGCGCACGGCAACGCCCGGCAGACCCTGGCTGTGGTGCTGCTCGTCCTGCCCGACCTGGTCTGGCTGGCCTTCGGCCTCGGGCTGGGCGCCCAGTGGCACGGACGGCTGGAGGGCGCGGTCGGCCTGCCCATCCCCAAGGCGCTCAGCTCGGTGCTGCGCGCCCCGAACGGGCGAGAGGCGACCATCGACCTCGGCACCCTGGCCGACCACGACGCCCGCAGCTGGTG
Source organism: Kitasatospora sp. NPDC048296 (assembly GCF_043201815.1). Classification (NCBI taxonomy): domain Bacteria; kingdom Bacillati; phylum Actinomycetota; class Actinomycetes; order Kitasatosporales; family Streptomycetaceae; genus Kitasatospora; species Kitasatospora sp. NPDC048296. The sequence continues at coordinate 66,922 of NZ_JBICZB010000015.1, read as the reverse complement.
GCTGCTTCCGGTGGCCGCCGTCCTGCTGCTGGCCGCCGCCTTCCTCGCCGCCCAGCGATCCCCGCGCACCGTCCGGCTCTGGCAGCACGCCGTCCGCTTCGCCCTGGCCACCGCCGTCACCGTGCTGCTGGTCGGGCTGTGGACCAGGATCGACGCCGACTACGGGCTCTCCGTCCTGGGCGTCGGCCTCGGCCAGGGCGGCCTCGCCGATCTGCTCGGCACCGTACTCGGCGGCAACAACCCGCTGACCGGATTCGGCAGCGGCAGCCTGAGGCTGCGCCCGGCGCTGTGGACGGCCGTCCCGCTGGCGGCGGGCTGGGGGCTGCTCACCGGCGCGCTCGGCGCGCTGCTCGCGGCCCGGGTCCGGCACCGCGGCGAGCTGACGGAAGGCGGGGGCTGAGCCACTCCGCCGGGGGGTGCTGAGCCACCCGCGGAGAGGTGGTGACCCACCCGCCGAGAGGTTCAGAGCGCCTGGGCGATCAGGATGACCGCGGCCGGGACGGCCTGGCCGAGGGCGCCGCGCCACAGCTTCGGCTCCGAGACGAACAGGGTGATCCCGCCCGCCACCATGAACGCGCCGATGTAGAGGATCACCGGCCGCCCCGACCCGGCGTGGCCGGTGTGCAGCAGGACCAGGCCGGCGACCAGCCCGAGGGCCAGGAACAGGTTGTAGAAGCCGACGTTGAAGCGCCACAGCCGGACCTCCGGGGCATCCGCGGTGCTGCCGGTGAGCAGGTAGCGCACCCGTGGGTGCCCGTACAGGTAGCTCTCCAGTGGCCACACCACCAGGTGGATCGCGGCGGCAAGCATGGCGAAGACCTGGCTCACGGCGTTCATGGTCGGCGGCTTCCTCTCGGTCGCGGTACGGCGTCAGGCTCGGTCCCGGGGCGGCGGGTGGACCACCGGCGCGGCCCAGGCGGGCGGCTCCGGCACCTGGACGATGCCCGGATCGACCGCCGGGACCACCTGGGTCGCCGGCCCGCCCCCGGTCCACGGGGCGGGGACGGTGGCCGCGCGCAGCTCGGCGACGAACTGCAGGCAGCTGGCGTACCGCTCCCCGGGCGCCTTGGCGAGTGCCCGGTCCACCGCGGCCTCGACCGCCGCCGGCAGGTCCGGCCGGTGCTCGCGCAGAAGCGGCGGCGGGTCGTTGAGGTGGGCCCAGAGCAGCGCGAGGTCGCTCTCCCGGCGGAACGGCGGGGTGCCGACGAGCATCTCGAAGACCACGCAGGCGAGGGAGTACTGGTCGCAGCGCCCGTCCAGCGGCTTGCCGGAGATCTGCTCGGGCGCCGCGTAGTCCAGCGTCCCGACGATCTGGCCGATGCTGGTCAGCCCGCTGAGCGATAGCGACTTCTTGGTGAGCCCGAAGTCCGCCAGGTACAGGTGCTCGGGGTGCTCGCTGTCCGTCCCGGCGGCGACCAGCACATTGCCCGGCTTCACGTCCCGGTGCACCAGGTCGTGGTCGTGGGCGGCGTCCAGCGCGGAGGCGATCTGCAGTGCCAGCCGCGCGGCACGCTCGACCGGGAAGGGGCTGCCCCGGTCGATCAGGGCACGCAGGTCACCGCCGTCGACGTAGCGCATGGCGATGAAGAGGATGCCGTCGTGCTCTCCGGCCTCGAAGATCGGCACGATGTGGGGGTGGTCGATCGCCGCGGCCGCCTCCGACTCGTGCATGAACCGCTGCCGGAACACCTCGTTGCGGGCCAGCTCCGGGGCCAGCAGCTTGATCGCGACGGTCCGGCCCAGCCGCAGGTCCTTGGCCCGGTAGACCACGGCCATCCCGCCGCGCCCGATCTCGCCCTCCAGCTGGTAGCCCGCGACCTTCCGCCCGACCAGGCCCGCGGGCAGGCCGGGCGCGGAGGTCCGGTCGGCGGGGATCACGGCTCACCGGTCCGGGTGGGCGCGTACGGGCCGCGCACCGGCGCGAGCGTCTGCCCGGGCGCGGGCGCGGGCGCGGGCGTTTGCCCAGGCGTGGGGCCGGGCGCGGGCGCCGGCTGCGGCGTGGGCCGGTCGGTGGCCGCGTACGTCTGCAGCTGCAGCCCGTCGCAGTAGCACCAGCGGTCGTGCACCGGGTCGAACACCCAGATCGCCTCGCCGTCCGCCACCAGGCCGAGCCGCAGCCCACGGGTCCGCTCCCGGAAGGACTCCAGGTCCAGGGTCCCCGCCGCGAGGTCCTCCAGCAGGGCCCGGTAGCGGGCCAGCGCCGTCTCGGCCTCGGCGAGCGCCGGGCGGGGGTCGGCGGTCCGTGCGGGCGGGCCCCCGACGGCGGGTGGCGGTTGCGGGAGGGTGACCAGCAGGCGGGCGTCCACCCAGGTGGTCCAGCCGTTGGAGCAGAGCACCTGTGCCCAGTCGCCCTGGTGCGCGATCAGCCGCAGCGGGAGCAGCGGGTCCAGCCGGGCGGAGGGTCGCGCCGGGTCCGGGGCTGCCCAGGTCGCCATCCCGTTCGGCGGGGCGACGTGGGTGGGGCTGAACGCGTACTCGTCCATGGGCGGCCGCATTTCCTCCGCCGCACGAGCCGGAGCCGGGGGCAGGGGCTGCGCGCGGCACTCGCACCACAGGTCGTTTCCACTCTACCGGCGGAGGCCGGGGCGGCTACTTGCGCATGATCGCCGGCTCGTGGCGCCGCAGCAGGGCGAGCACCGCCAGCCCGTACACCGCTGCGAGGACGGGCAACGCGGCCATGCTGACCACCCACCCGGCGCGCTCGTGGCGGAACATCGGGTCCGCGGTGATCGGGGTCGCGACGGTGAGCCGGCTCAGGTCGACCGTGCGGGCCATGGCCGACAGGCCCCACCGGGACGGCCACAACCAGGCGAACTGCTCCAGGCCGGGCACGCCGTTCAGCCTGAGCATCAGGCCGCTGAAGACGATCTGGACGATGGCGAGGAGCACCAGCAGCGGCATCGTGGTCTCCTCCTTGCCGACCAGCGCGGAGACCACCAGGCCGAGCATCATCGCCGTGAACGCGAGCAGCGCGACCGCGATGATCAGCTCGGGCAGCTGGGGCATCAGAACGCCGGTGGTCACCGGCGGCGGGGCGTTCGGCCGTGCCTGCGCGGAGAGCGTGACCCCGGCGAGGCCGACCACGGTCAGTACCGCGGCCTGAGCGACCGTGATCGCGCCGAGCACCACCACCTTCGAGGCCAGGTACGCCGACCTGGACAGCCCGACCACGCGTTCCCGCCGGTAGATCGCGCGTTCCTTGACCACCTCGCGCACCGAGTTGGCCGAGCCGGTGAGCACGCCGCCGAGGCAGAGCGTGAGCAGGCAGTTGATGGCGTTCTCATCGGTGAGTCGTGAACCGGCCATCACCCGGCACATTAGGCCGATGATGAACGGCAGCGCGATCATCACGGTGAGGAACAGCCGGTCGGCGGCGAGCACCGCGGCGTACCGGCGCACCAGGGTGCTCAGCTGGGAGAGCCAGCTCTGCGGCTTCTCGTGGCCGATGGTCGGGGCGGCTGCCACGGGTGGGTGCGGCAGGTGCGCCGCTTCGGTCGTCACGTACCGCCGGTACTGCGGCGAGGCGCGGAAACGCTGCTGGCAGACACCCTCGGAGTCGCTCTCGAACGCCTCGAAGGCCTCCGGCCACTCCTCGTGGCCGAAGTACGCCAGCGCCTCGGTCGGCGGCCCGTAGTAGGCGGTCCGGCCGCCGGGGGCGAGCACCAGCAGGCGGTCGCACACGTTGAGGCTCAGCACGCTGTGCGTCACCACGACGACCGTGCGGCCGTCATCGGCCAGTCCGCGCAGCATGTGCATCACCGAGCGCTCCATGCCCGGGTCCAGGCCGGAGGTCGGCTCGTCGAGGAAGAGCAGCGAGGGCTTGGTGAGCAGCTCCAGCGCGATGCTGACCCGCTTGCGCTGGCCGCCGGAGAGGCTGGCGATCACCTGCTCGGACCGGTCGTCCAGGCCCAGTTCGTGGATCACCTCGGAAACCCGGGCCTCCCGCTCCTCCTTCGCGGTGTCGTCGGGGAAGCGCAGCTCGGCGGCGTAGGACAGGGCGCGGCGGACGGTCAGCTGGGTGTGCAGGATGTCGTCCTGCGGGACGAGACCGATCCTTCGGCGCAGCTCGGCGTAGTCGTGGTACAGGTCGCGTCCGTCGTACAGCACGGTGCCCTGGTCGGCGGGGCGAAGCCCGGTGAGCGCGTTGAGCAGGGTCGACTTGCCCGCGCCGCTCGGGCCGGCCACCGCGAGCAGCGCCTTCTCGGTGAGCGGGAAGCCGACGTCGTCCAGCAGCACCTTGTGCTCCGGGCCGACCCGTACGACCAGGTGCTGGACGTCGAGCGAGATCTCGCCGGTGTCGGTGTACTCGACCAGTCGGCCGTCGATCAGGCAGAGCTCGCAGTGGCCGATGCCGACGATGTCGGCCGGGCCGACCGGGGCGTGGCTGACCGGATGGCCGTTGAGGTAGGTGCCGTTGTGGCTGTGCAGGTCGACGATCTCGTGGCCGCCGTCCGGCAGTTCGCGCAGCTCGGCGTGGTGCCGGGAGACCACCAGGTCGTCCAGCACCAGGCCGTTGTCGTCCGAGCGCCCGATCCGTACGGTGTGGTCGGGCAGTTGGAGGACGGCGCTCGGTCTGCGGAAGACGCCGGAGGACCGCGGGGTGAGCAGGACGGTGCGATTGCCCTGGGCGGGGCCGGGCAGCCCGGCGAAGGTCGCGGACGGGCCGGTGGCCGGATCGCCGAAGCGCAGCCGGGTGCCGGGGCCGACGTCCTCGCGGCTGATCCGCTGGCCCTGGTCGTAGGTGCCGTTGGTGCTGCCGACGTCCTCCAGCAGCCAGTGGTCCTCGGCGGTGCGCAGCACCGCGTGGTGCCAGGAGACCCGGGGGTCGTCCAGCACGACCTCGCTGGTCGGATCGCGGCCGAGGTGGTAGGCCCGGGTCGGGTCGATCAGCTGGGAGCCGCGGTCGGTGACCAGGACGAGGGGCGGCGCGGTGGGCGCGCCAGGGCGCTCTCCCATGGTGTGCATTCTATCGTCGGTGCCCGTGAACGGCCCTTCCGGGTGGCGGGATTGGACTGGACCACTGTCGTGGCGCAGCACCGTCCTGCCTGCTCGCGGATCGTCGCGCCGAGGATGCGGGCCTGCCCGCCGGCCATGCGGCCGGTGAGCCAGGACATGTCCTCACGGACCACCACGTCGCCGATCGCGGGCAGCCGGACCGTGCGGGCGTCGAGCGGTTTGGCCCGGTCGGCGTCGTAGCGGAACCGGGAGCCGTCCTTGCGTCTGCGCCACGTCGGGAAGCCCATCCGTGGCCCTTTGCGCTTGCCCTGCTTGGACTTCAGGTAGTTGGAGAACCCGGCCGCCCGCGCCCGACACGCTTCCTTCGGTATCCGGGAGGACAGCTTGCCCTCGCCGAACCACGGGAGAAGCTCCGGATGCCTGGCGCGCCACTCCCTCTCCAGCGCCGGCGCCGACCAGGGAACCTCGGTCAGGCCGTCGCCGGTGATGCCGTAGGTCTCCTCCGCTTTGCGCTGCGCCCACTTCTTGCGGACGGTCTCCAGGCAGAAGTTCTCCACCACTCGTGACAGACCGCAGTGCCGGCCCATCAGGACGGCCTGCCCGGCATCGGGGGCGAGTTCGTACCGCAGGCCCTGCTTGTGGCTCACCCGGCGTCCTGCGCCGCTGCGGCGAGGGCCTTCTTCGCCCGGTTGCGGGCGGCACGGCGGCCGTACAGGCGCGAGCAGAACGAGGTGAGGACATCGGTCATGTCGCGCACCAGATCGTCCTCGACCTCACCGTCATCCACGACCCGCACGGTACGGCCCTGCGCCGACAGTGCGGCCTCGATGTACTCCACGCCGAACCGGGCCAGCCGGTCACGGTGCTCGACCACGATCACGGAAACGTCCGGATCGGCGAGCAGCCGCTTGAGTTTGGGCCGGGCACCGTCGAGCGCCGAGCCGACCTCGGAGACCACCTTGACCACGGGAATCTTGTTGCCGGTTGCCCACTCGGCCAGCCGGGCGACCTGCCGGTCGAGGTCCGGCTTCTGGTCCGCCGACGACACCCGCGCGTACAACGCGGCACCCCCGACGGACTGTTCACCCCGCGTGAGGACGAGATACCGACCCGTGGCCGTCTTGACCACCGGTACAGGCATCTTGTCCTCGCGCGCCCACTTCCAGGCGGTCTGATAGTGCACGCCCTGAATGCGTGCCCAATCACTGAGTCGCATACGAAGACCATAACAGAGGAGAACTGAGAATCACTGAAGAACTATCCATCAATTTCGAGCCCCCACGGCAGGTCCCATGAACACGCCGAGGTCGCCCCCGAGGTGAGCCCCCACGGGTTCGGCACCTCCTCCTCGCCCTCGCCCTCGCCCTCCCCGCCCTGCAATGGCAGCCGGTCGATCACCGCGACCAGCGCGGGCGGCAGCTGCGGCGCCAGCCCCCGGTGCACCCGGGAGAGGATGTCGCGCCGCACGTCCGCCGGCAGCAGCGGCCTGCTCATCCGCAACGGCCCTGGCGCGGGCTGGCGTTCGGCCGTCGACAGCTGGTCCGACCAGGCCCGCCAGTAGTCCGCGTCGTCGGTCTCGCCGAGCTTGAGGTGGTGCAGGTGCAGGCAGTACGCGGCGGTTCCGCTGCCCGAGCCGGCCGCGAACCGCCACCAGAACTCGGCGCCCTCCTCCTTGCCGGTGGCGTACAGCAGCGCGCCGAACACCTCCGCCCCCTCCGGCTGGATGCGGCGCGCGTTGACCAGCAGGTCCAGCCCCTGGGAGGCGCACGGCGCGCCCAGCACCAGGGCGATCACCAGGCCGAGTTCGAAGGCGGCCTGTTCGTGCTCCGAGGGCAGATGGGCCGGGGCGGCCGTCAGTCGGGCCTGCCGGAGGGCGGCGATCCGCTCGGCGTTGGCACGTTCGACTCGGGGCACGTGGAAGACCGCGCGCCCCCCGTCGGCGGTGCACGCCCCGCTCGGCGTCCGTTCCTCGCGGTCGGTGGTCACAGTTCGCCTCCCCGGTCCGGCAGTTCACGCACCCCGAGCCGGCGCGCCAGCCGCTCCCGGGCGTGCCGGAGGTTGGAGTGCACCGTCGCCACCGGCCGTCCCAGATACGCGGCGATCACCTTGGCGTGCAGACCCAGAAGATAGCGAAGGATCACCACGTCCCGTTGCCGGTCCGGCAGTTCGAGGATCGCCGCGTACAGCCGGACCTCGTCCGCCTCGCTGTGCAGCAGCCCGTCGGCGACCCGCTTGAACGCCCCGATCACGGCCGCGAAGGTGACCGCCTCCACCTCCACGGGCTCCTCGGCGGCCACCCAGTCCGCGACGTGCCGGGTGGCCAACCGCCAGGCGTACGCCGCCGGTTCCTCGAACCGCAGCACCTGCGGCCAGCAGTGGGCCAGGTCGGACTTGACCGCCTCGACCACCAGTACGGCGTCGGCCTGGCTGCCTATCCGGGTCAACGCGAGGGCGTGCCAAGCGGGTTGGTGCGTCTCGCAGAAGGCGGCATAGGTGAGGTCCAGGCGCAGGCCGAGTTCCGCCTCGGTCACCCACTGCGCCCCGGTCCCGTCGGTGTGGTCCGCCGCCGTCCCGCCCCGGTGTCCGTGCGCGGGGGCGCCCCTGTCGATCGTCATCGAGCCTGCTTTCCGTGGCTGTCGGCTGCTTGCCGTGCCACCCGAGGGTCGGGCTGTCTGCGCCCATCCTCATTCCATCAGGCCTGTCACTCCAGGCTGCAAGCCGAATACAGATTGTCATCTCATGGGATCTGTCGAGGGGTTGAGCCATGGCGAGCGACGATTGGCCCCCGAATACGGTGGGCAGCAATTCGGACGTTGTCCGCGATGCCGAGGGGGAGCGCGATGAGTCTCTACGACGGGGTCGACCTGCGGTTGAACGTGCCGCACTCGGCCCGGATGTACGACTACTTCCTCGGTGGCTTCACCAACTTCGCCGCCGACCGCGAGGCCGCCGGCCACGTCCTGGCGATCGCGCCCTGGGTGCGCGCCGCCGCCCGGGCCAACCGCTCCTTCGTCCACCGTTCGACCCGCGCCCTCGCCCTGGCCGGCATCGACCAGTTCCTCGACATCGGCACCGGCATCCCCACCTCACCCAACCTGCACGAGGTCGCCCAGAGCGTCGAACCGCGCGCCCGGGTCGTCTACGCCGACAACGACCCGATCGTGCTCACCCACGCCCAGGCCCTGCTGGCCGGCACCCCCGAGGGCCGCACCGCCTACATCGAGGCGGACGTCACCGACCCGGCCGGCCTGCTCGCCGCCCCGGGCCTGCGCGACACCATCGACTTCAGCCGCCCGGTCGCGCTCTCCCTCAACGCCCTGCTCCACTTCGTCCCCGACGCCCACGGCGCGTACGAGCTGGTCGAACACCTCAAGTCCGCCCTCGCCCCGGGCAGCGCCCTGGTGATGACCCACCTCACCGTGGAGTTCGCCCCCGAGGAGATGGGGCGGGTCGTCGGCATCTACCAGGCCGCCGGCACCGCCCTCCAGGCCCGCACCCGCGTCGAGTTCGCCCGCTTCTTCGACGGCTGGACCCTCCTGTCCCCGGGCATCGTCCCCGCTCCGCACTGGCGGCCCACGGCCGACGACCCGGCCGTCTCGGGCTCCGACGCGTCCGGGTACGCGGGCGTGGCGCTGCGGCCGACGTCGGCATCGCCCGGACCCCGGCCGGCCGGCCGGTCCCGCTCGCCGTCCCGACCACCAAGCCCTCCGGCCGGGCCGCCCGAACGGACGAACCGCTGATCGCCGGGACGACGACGCTGCTGCTCGTCGCCGCGCTCGGCCGAACCCGCGGCGGTGCACGCTCGCCTGTCCGAGGGGCGGGCAGGCCGGCTCCGACATGGACAGGCTGCGCGGGGAAGCATGGCTGGAGAGGGCGCCGGCGCCTGCCGTGCGCCCCTGACCTGAAGAAGGAGAACAGTCATGCGTCGTCGTATCGCCGCGGCCGGCCTGCTGGCCGCCGCCGGTGTGTTCGCGCTCGCCGTCCCTGCCCAGGCGGCGACGGGCGTCCTGGTGGTGAACGGTGTGCCGCACGAGAACCCGCAGCGGGGCTGCTACGCGACCTCCTCGCCGGTGTCCATCCAGAACTTCACCACTTCCGTGGTCCTGGTGCACGCCGCGGCCAACTGCCAGGGGCCGGTGACCGCCGAGGTGGACCCCGGCCGGTCCGCCACGACCTTCGGTGCGAGCTACTTCGTCTTCTGAGTCCCGTGACCGTGAGGACCGCGCGCGTCAGTACCGTGAGCGCCGGGCCGTCGGCCGCTCCTTGAGGCTCCGTCCGGCGGGTCGGACGGCAGGGCATCGCCGTCCGACCCGCCGGACAGGTCAGGCCCCGCCGGGCGGGCGCGACCCCCACCCCCGCCCGCCTCACCCGTGCACCCCCGCCGCCCCGGGCCCAGACTGGTGGTGAACCGATGCTGCCCGCGAGGCTGGGAGAGGCATGCTGCTGGGACTCACCACCGCGTTGGTCGCCACCGTCTGCTTCGGCTTCGGGGCGGTGTTCCAGGCGCGCGGGGCGCGCTCGGCGCCGCGGGTGGACCGGGTGCGGGCGGGGCTGCTGGCCGCGCTGCTGCGGTCCTGGGAGTTCGTCGTCGGCACCCTGCTCGACATCCTCGGCTTCGCGCTGAGCATCGTCGCCCTGCGCAGCCTCCCGCTCTTCCTCGTTCAGGCGGTCACCAACGCCAGCCTGGCCGTCACCGCCCTGGCCGCCGTCTGGCTGCTGGGCGCCCGACTGCGCCCCGGCGACGTCGCGGGCATCCTCGCGGTGGTCGTCGGCCTCACCCTGCTGGCCCTCGGTTCCGGCAGGGAGGGCCGCGAGTACGCCCCGGCGGCCTTCCACTGGGCGCTGCTGGCCACCGCCGCCGCCATGCTGCCGGCCACCCTGGTTCTGGTCCGCCGGGCGGGCACCGCGGCGGCGGCCGGGCTCGGCCTGCTGGCGGGCGTGGGCTTCGGGATCACCAGCCTGGCCGTGCGCGTCCTGGACACCTCCGGCCCGGTCGGCATGCTGACCGACCCGGCCGGCTACGCCCTGGTGGTCGGCGGCCTCGGCGGCTACCTCGCGTACGCCCTGGCCCTGCAGCGCGGCACCGTGACGGCCGCGACCGCGGCCGGGACGGTGGCCGAGACCTTCGGCCCGGCCCTGGTCGGGGTGCTCTCGCTGGGGGACGCCGCGCGTCCGGGCTTCGCCTGGTGCGCGCTGACGGGCTTTGCGGTGGCGGTCGGCGGAACGTTCCTGCTCTCGCGGTTCGGCGAACTGGAGGGCGAGTCGGCCGAATTGTCCACCCGGAGGACGGATGTCGAGGCGGAGCCCGCCGTCCCGCCCCGGTAGCCCGGACGGCTCTGCCGTGCGAAGGTGACTTGCCGGACAAATCGGACGGCGAAGACGCCCACGGAGCGGCAGGTGCACGATGGCGGAGGAAGTCCAGTCCCGAGCCCGACGGTCGAGCCCGACCGAGCGGCCCGTCGCGCTGATCACCGGGGCCTCCTCCGGCATCGGACTCGCCACCGCCACCCGTCTGGCCGACGCCGGATGGCAGACCCTGCTCTCCGGCACCGACCGCGCCCGCCTCGACGCAATCGCCGAGCGCACCGGCGGGCGCGCCCTGCCCGAGGACCTCAGCAAGCCGGACGGCCCGGCCCGCCTCGCCGAGGCCGCGCTCGCCGAGACCGGCCGGGTGGACGCGCTGATCGCCAGCGCCGGCCTCGGCTGGCGCGGGCCCTTCGCCGAGACCCCCTCCGACACCCTGGACCGGATGATGGAGGTCAACCTCGCCGCCCCGCTGCGCCTGGTCCGGCTGCTGCTGCCCGGCATGCTGGAGCGCCGCCGCGGCCGGATCGTGCTGGTCGGCTCGATGGCCGGCCAGGTCGGCGTGCGCGAGGAATCGGGCTACGCCGCGACCAAGGGCGGGCTGGCGATGTTCGCCGAGAGCCTCTGGTACGAGCTGCGCGGCACCGGGGTCGGAGTGCGCCTGGTGCTGCCGGGCGCGGTGGACACCCCGTTCTTCGACCGGCGCGGCACTCCGTACCAGCGCGAGCGGCCGCGCCCCGTCTCGGCGGAGCGGGTCGCGGACACCGTGGTCGCCACCATCACCACCGGGCGCGACCGCCTCTACGTCCCGCACTGGCTCGGCTTCCCGGCCCGGATCCACGGCGTCGCACCCGGCGTGTTCCGGCGGATGGCCTCCCGCTTCGGATGAGCCCCCGGGTGGCCGCGGCCCTCGCCACCGCGGCGGGCCTGGAGTTCCTGCACCTCGCCCCGGCGGCGGTCCGCCTCCCGCCGGTGCGCCGCACCCTGGCCCGGCGCACCGCCGGATACGGCACCGACCCGGGCCACCTGGCCCTGACCTTCGACGACGGACCCGACCCGCGCAGCACCCCGTACGTCCTCGACGCGCTGGACGAACTCGGCGCCCGCGCCACCTTCTTCCTGCTCGGCGCGATGCTGGACCGCGCCCCCGCGCTCGGCCGCGAACTGGTGCTGCGCGGCCACGAGGTCGCCGTGCACGGCTGGCACCACCGGCCGCAGTGGTACCCGAACCCGGCCCGCGACCTGCGCGAACTGCGCCGCGCCACCGAAGCGGTCACCGACCTGTGCGGTGCCCGCCCGATCTGGTACCGCCCGCCGTACGGCGTGCTGACCGCCGGCCCGGCCCTGGCCGCCCGCCGCCTCGGCCTGCGCAGCGTGCTGTGGACGGCCTGGGGTCGCGACTGGACGGCCGAGGCCACCGGCGCCTCCGTGTACGCCACCGCCCGCCCCGGTCTCAGCGGCGGAGCGACCCTCCTGCTGCACGACTCCGACTGCACCTCCGCCCGCGACTCCTGGCGCGCCACCCTCGCCGCCCTCCCGCTGATCGCCGCCCACTGCCGTGACCGCGCCCTCACCCTCGGCCCGCTGCGCGACCACGCCGTCCCGCCCCTTGCCTCCCGCCAGGGCTAGTCGGGACGATCGGCGAGCCGCGCCCACCACCGGTGCGACCGGCCTGACCCGGCGCGATCGTCCCCGATCTCCGGCTACCCCAGCCCCACCCGCTCCAGCGCCGCCCCGAACCCCTTGCGCCACCCGTCCGCCGAGGCCCCGGCCGACGGCTGCGGCTCCGGCCTGCCCAGCGCCGCGAGCGCGTTGCGGACCACCTCGGCCGGACGGGCGGTGGCGACATCGGCGTGGCCGAGCTCCAGTTCGTGCTGGAGGTTGTCCCGCCCGTGGCCCTGCACCACGTCGAGCAGCAGCAGCCGCCGCCCGAGCGCCCGGGCCTCGCTGCAGGTGTCGCCGGAGCTGGTGACCACCAGGTCCGAGGCCGCCATCAGCGCGGGGACCCGGTCGGTGTAGCCGAAGGGGTGCAGCCGGGGCCGGCTGCGGGCGGCCGCCCGCAGCCGGCGTTCCAGCTCCTGGTTGCGCCCGGCCACCGCGAGCACGTACGGCCCGGCGGCGGCGAGCGAGGCGGCGGTGCGGGCGATCGGCCCGAGCCCCCAGGAACCGGACATCAGCAGCACGCACCGGGCCTGCGGCGGCACTCCCAGTTCGGCCCGCGCCCCGGCCCGGTCGGGCGGCCGGTAGAACGACTGCCGCAGCGGCGCGGGCAGCACGGCGATGTCGGCGTCCGGCCGGTAGCGGCGCACCGCGCAGGCGGCGACCTCGGAGGTGACCAGGAAGAGGTCGGTGCCCTCCTGCACCCAGAGCCGGTGCGGCGTGACGTCCGTGCAGAACACGAAGTGCCGGAAGTCCCGGTGCGGCAGCCGGTTGACGGCCGAGGTGGCGGTGGCGAACACCGAGACCACCAGCTGCGGCCGTTGCGCCGCGATCAGCTCCCGCAGCGCCGGGACCAACCGGGCGCGGGCCGCCGCGTCGGCGAGCAGGGCGAGCCGCGCGCCCGGGCGCAGCGCCGAGAAGTGGAAGGCGTCGTAGACCCCGGGCAGGTCGAGCAGACGCCGGAAGACGGCCTCCCCGGTCGCGCCGGAGCGTTGCCCGAGCAGGGCCATCGCGTCCACCGTGCGGGTGGTCCAGCCGCGTTCCCGCAGGGTGTCCGCGCAGGCCTGGGCCATCACGTCGTGGCCCTGGCCGAGCGAGCCGGAGACCAGCAGGGCGTGCGGCATCGGGCGGCCCCGGTCAGCTGGCGGCGGACGCGGCGGCGGAGGTGCGGTACCAGTCGGCGTACCGGCGCACGCCGTCGGCGAAGTTGGTCCGCGGCGACCAGCCGAGCAGCCGCTTGGCCTGCGCGGAGGAGATCCGCCGCCCGGTGTAGTCGGCCTTGCGGCCGTCGATGTGCTCGATGGTGACCGGTCCCAGCAACCGGTCGACGGTGTCGGCGATGTCGCGCACCGAGACGGCGGTCGAGCCCTCCAGGGCGAAGGTCTGGTCCTCGGCGGCGGGGGAGAGGGCCCGGACGTGGGCGTCGGCGAGGTCCTCGACGTAGACGAAGTTGCGGCTCTGCCGGCCGTCCCCGGCGATGGTGATCGGCCGTCCGGTCAGCGCCGCCTGGACGAACCGGGCGACGACCAGTTCGTCACGCATCCTCGGGCCGTACGGGATGCCGAAGCGCAGGATGGTGAAGTGCTGCTCGTACAGCTCGCGGTAGCTGTGCACCAGCATCTCGGCGGCGAGCTTGGTGGCCACGTACAGGTGCCCGCTGTGCTCCAGCTCGATCGGCACGTGTTCGTCCAACTCCTCTTCCTCGCCGTCGAGTTGCCCGTCGGCGAGGGCGGCGCCGTAGACCCACACGGTGCTCGCCAGGACGGTGCGGCTCAGGCCGCTGCGCCGGGCGGCCTCCAGGACGGCCTCGGTGCCGTCGATGTTGACGCGCACGGCCCGGACCGGGTCGGCGTAGACCTGCTCGACGTCGGCCATCGCGGCGAGGTGGTAGACCACCTGGCTGCCGGCCAGCGCGGAGGTCAGGGCCGACAGGTCGAGGACGTCGATCCGGGCGTGCTCGGCCTCGGGGTTGAGGTACTTGTCGGTGGTGTCCACGGCGAGGACCTCGTGGCCGGCCGCGATGAGGTGGTCCACGACGTGTGAGCCGATGAACCCGCAGCCACCGGTGACGGCTATCCGCACGGTCTTGCTCCCTTCGCTCCGGCTACCCGGCCATCCGCCGGTGCACCGCCGAGACGGCCTCGATCACCAGCTCCGCCTCGTCCCCGCTCATGTCGGAGTGCACCGGCAGGCAGACCTGCCGCGCGCAGACGTCCTCGGCCACCGGCAGCGGCCCGCCCCGGTAGGGGGCGAGCACCGGCTGCAGGTGCAGCGGAAGGTCGTACACCTCGCCGGACAGCCGCACGCCGTACTCCTCGGCCACCGCGCGCTTGAACGCGGCGCGGTCGACGCCGGGCGCCAGCAGCGCCACGTACTTGTAGTAGTTGCCGCGGCAGTCGGGCGGTTCGAGCACCGGCTCCAGCCCGTCCACGCCGGCCAGCGCCGCGTCGTAGCGGCGGGCGACGGCGCGGCGGGTCTCGATGAACTCCTTGAGCCGGCGCAGGTGCACCGCGCCGACGGCGGCGTGCAACTCGCTCATCCGCCAGGAGTAGCCGAGCAGCACGTGGTGGTTGGTGGTGAAGGAGCCCTTGCCCTGGTCGCGGTAGATCCTGGCCTCGTCGCGCAGCTCCGGCGACTCGGTGAGGATCATGCCGCCCTCGCCGCTGGTGGTGACCTTGGTCGGGTAGAAGGAGAAGGCCCCGGCCAGGCCGAAGGTCCCGGCGGCGCGGCCGCCCAGGCTGCTGCCGTGGGCGTGTGCGGCGTCCTCGATCAGCGGGATCCCGTGCTGGTCGCAGAGCGCGCGCAGGGCGTCCACCTGCGGGGTGACCAGCCCGCCGATGTGGACGAGGACGACGGCCGCGGTGTCCGGGGTGAGGGCGGCGGCCAGGGTCTCGGGGGAGAGCGCGAGGGTGGCCGGGTCGACGTCCGCGAAGACCGGGCGACCGCCCGCGTGGACCACCGCGCCGGCCGTCGCGTAGAAGGTGACGGCGGGGACGACCACGTCGCGGCCCCGGACGTCGACCGTGCGCAGGATCACCTCCAGCGCCGCGGTTCCGCTGCTCATCGCGACGGCGTGCGAGGCGCCGTGCTCGGCGGCGAAGGCCTGCTCGAAGCGCTCGGTCCACGGGCCGAGGGTGAGCGCACCGGTGGTGAGCATCTCGGTCACGGCGTCGGCGACGGCCGCGCGGTCGTTCTCGTCGAACACGATGCGGGCGGCTGGAACGCCCATGGGGCACCTCCGGCGGCGGGCTGGGGTCAGCACCGATCGGGATGGATCGGCCCGAACCGTACGGAAACGGTCGGGCCAGGCACATCACGCTACTTCGCCCGGGCGGCCCCGGCCCGTCGTCGCCGCCCGCCCGGGTGACCCCCGCCTGCTCCCACCTGCTCCCGCCGCGGGCCACCGCCCTGCTCCCCGGCTGCCTCCGGGCGGGCCTGCGGATACTCCCGGCGCGAGGCGCGCGCTCCTCCGTACGGGGGAGGGCCGTACTGCGTCCGCAGTACGGAAACGGCCTGCGCAGGGACGACGACGGAGCGAGGGGTCGCGATCAAGGATTGGTCATGCTGCGGGCGGACCAGGTCCGCCCTCGTGAACCCGTCCCCCGGAACCCGAACTCGAACCCGAATCCGAAGGAGTCCGCTCTCCCGTGGCCACGTTCCTCTACCGCCTGGGCCGATGGGCCTTCGTCCGCCGCCGGCTGGTGACCCTCCTGTGGGTCGCCGTGCTGGCGGTCTGCGGAGTCCTCGCGGCCAAGGCGCCCGCCGCACCCGACGACGGCTTCGCGATGCCCGGCACGGAAGCGCAGAAGGCCTTCGACCTGATGAACGAGCGCTTCCCCGGCGGCCACGCCGACGGAGCCTCGGCCCGCCTGGTGTTCGTCGCGCCCTCGGGCCAGAAGATCACCGCGCAGCCCAACCAGCAGGCCGTGGAGAAGACGGTCGCCGAGCTCACCCACGCCGAGCAGGTCACCGGCGCGGTCGACCCGTTCAAGATGCAGGGCGCCGTCTCCAGGGACGGCACCACGGCGTACGCGACGGTCAGCTACTCCGCCAAGGCGGGCGAGCTGTCCAAGGGCGCCACCGACGCCCTCCAGCAGGCCGCCCAGCACGGCCGGGACGCCGGGCTCAAGGTCGAGGTCGGCGGCAACGCGCTGATGGCCAAGCCCGACGCGGGCGGCAGCAGTGAGGCGATCGGCATGGCGCTGTCCGCCGTCGTCCTGATGATCACCTTCGGCTCGCTGGTCGCCGCCGGCCTGCCGCTGCTCACCGCCGTGGTCGGCGTCGGCCTCGGGATGTCCCTGATCACCGCGCTCGGCAGCACGCTGGGCCTCTCCTCGACCACCGGCACGCTGGCGATGATGCTCGGCCTCGCGGTCGGCATCGACTACGCGGTCTTCATCGTCTCCCGCTACCGGGCCGAACTCTCCGAGGGCCGTACGCCGCAGGAGGCGGCCGGCCGGGCCGTCGGCACCGCCGGCTCCGCGGTGGTCTTCGCCGGTCTCACCGTGGTGATCGCCCTCGCCGGGCTCTCCGTGGTCGGCATCCCGCTCCTCGCCAAGATGGGCATGGCGGCCGCCGGCACCGTCGTCGTCGCCGTGCTGGTCGCGCTCACCCTGGTGCCCGCGCTGCTCGGCTTCCTCGGCCGCAAGGTGCTGCCCCGCAAGGTCCGCAAGGCCGAGAAGGCCGGGGGCGGTGCCCAGCCGGCCGGGGCGAAGGAGAACGGCGGCGCCCGCTGGGCCCGCTTCGTGCTGCGCCGCCCACTCGCGGTGCTGGTGCTCGGCGTGATCGGCCTCGGCGTGCTCGCGGCCCCCGCGCTCGACCTGCGGCTCGGTCTGCCCGGCGACGAGGCCAAGCCCACCTCCACCACCCAGCGCCGCGCCTACGACCTGCTGTCCGAGGGCTTCGGTCCCGGCTTCAACGGCCCGCTGACGGTCCTGGTGGACGTCAAGGGCACCGCGGACCCGAAGGCCGCCGCGGGTGAGGTCGCCAAGACCGTCTCCGGCCTGCCCGGCGTGGTCACGGTGACGCCGCCGATGTTCAACAAGACGGGGGACACCGCCCTGCTGAACGCCATCCCGGCCACCGGCCCGGCCGAGGCCGCCACCAAGGACCTGGTCCACACCATCCGGGGCCACGCGGCCGGCCTGAAGGCCTCCACCGGGGCGACGGTCCTGGTCAGCGGTACGACGGCGATGAACATCGACGTCTCGCAGAAGCTCACCGACGCGCTGCTGCCCTACCTCGCCGTGGTCGTCGGCCTGGCCGTCCTGCTGCTGCTGGTGGTCTTCCGCTCCGTCCTTGTCCCGCTCAAGGCCGCGCTCGGCTTCCTGCTCTCGGTGGCCGCCGCGCTCGGCGCCGTGGTCGCGGTCTTCCAGTGGGGCTGGCTGGCCGACCTGATCGGCGTGGAGCAGACCGGCCCGGTGATGAGCATGATGCCGATCTTCATGATCGGTGTGGTCTTCGGCCTGGCCATGGACTACGAGGTGTTCCTGGTCACCCGGATCCGCGAGGCCTTCGTGCACGGGGAGCAGCCCGGTGAGGCCATCGTCACCGGCTTCCGGCACAACGCCCGGGTGGTCACCGCCGCCGCCTTCATCATGATCTCCGTCTTCGCGGGCTTCATCGGGATGAGCGAGCCGATGATCAAGATGATGGGCCTGGGGCTCGCCGCGGCCGTCGCCTTCGACGCCTTCGTGGTCCGGATGACCATCGTCCCGGCCGTCCTCGCCCTGCTCGGCCGCCGCGCCTGGTGGCTGCCGCGCTGGCTCGACCGCCTGGTGCCGGACGTCGACGTCGAGGGCAGCAAGCTGCACACCGTCGCCCCCGAACCGGCCCCGGTCCGCGAGTCGGTCACCGTCTAGGTCCGGCGGAACCGGGCATCGCCCGGCGCCGTCCGGCACGGTCCGGACCAGGCCCCGCCCCGCGACGGGGCCTGGTCCGGCGGCGGTCGGCCCGGACACCGGTTCGAGCCCCAACCGTTACCGTTGCTGTCTGAGGCCGCCGCCGGCACGGCGGCCCCCACCGGCGCACCGCGCCCCACCCGGGGCACGGCGCGGCACGACCTGGTGGCACCCGGCGAGGGTGCGGCCAGGGCACCCCGACCCGGAGAGCACGACCATGAGCGACACCTGGCAGCGGCTGCGCCGCGACCACCCCCGGCTGCTCGACGCCGTCGGCGGCACGGCCATGATCGCGATCACCGCCCTCGGCGCCACGGTCGACCAGACCAGCGGGCGCTTCATCCCGGTCGGCCCGGCCACCAGCGCCCTGGCACTGATCGCCGCCGCCGCCGTGTTCTTCCACCGCCGCCACCCGCGCGCGGTGGTCGTCGTCACGCTGCTCTGCACCATGCTGCTGACTCCGACCAGCCCCCGGCTCACCCCGATGCTGGCCACCCCGCTGCTGCTCGCGCTCTACTTCCTCGCCGTCCACACCGACCGCTCCACGGCCCTGCGCGTCTCGATCGTCACCGCCGTCCTGCTCCTCGGGATATCGCTGACAATCGGCCCCGGCGGCCCGATCGGCGAGAGGATCAACGTCCTCGCCTGGGCCCTGCTGCCCGGCGCCCTCGGTGACTCCATCCGCAACCGCCGGGCCCAGCTCGCCGAGATCGAGCAGCGCGCCGAACGGGCCGAGCGCACCCGCGAGGAGGAGGCCCGCCGCCGGGTCGCCGACGAGCGGATCCGGATCGCCCGCGACCTGCACGACGTCGTCGCCCACCACATCGCCCTCGCCAACGCCCAGGCCGGCATCGCCGTCCACCTCATGGACACCCACCCCGTCCAGGCCCGCGAGGTGCTCAGCCACATCACCGACGCCACCGGCTCCGCCCTCCAGGAGCTGCGTGCCACCGTCGGCCTGCTGCGCCGCGCCGAGGAGCCGGCCCCGCTGGAACCCACCCCCGGCCTCGACCGGCTGCCCGACCTGATCAACACCTTCGAGCGGGCCGGCCTGGCGGTGCGGCTCACCGTCGAGGGCGAGTCCCGACCGCTGTCGCCCGGCGTCGACCTCACCGCGTTCCGGATCCTCCAGGAATCGCTGACCAACGTCGCCAAGCACGCGCACGGCGCCGGCGCCGAGATCACCCTCTGCTACGGCGGCAGCCGGGTTGCCGTCAGCGTCGCCAACGGCCGCCCGCCCGCCAACGGCCGCCCGCGCGCCGCCCTGCTGCCCCAGCCCGCCCCGGGCGAGAGCGGCTTCGGCCTGATCGGCATGCGCGAGCGGGCGGGCGCGGTCGGCGGCCGGCTCACCGCCGACCGGCAGCCCGACGGCGGTTTCCTGGTCCTCGCCGAGCTGCCGCTGCGCACCGGCGCCCGCGACGACGGCGCCGCACGGGCGGAGGACGCCGTCCGGCCCGTCGACGCCGCGCGGCCCGAGGAGCCGGACCGCCCCGGCAAGCCGGCCCGACCCGCCCCCGCCGTCCGACGGGACTGCTCGGTGCTGCCCGACCGCTTCACCCGCCCCGACCGCGCCGTCCGACAAGATCGCGCCATCCGAGAGGACAACGACCGCACTTGACTTCCTCCCCCTCCTGAAGGGAGGGGTTCCCCTCAGCCTCGCGGCTGAGCCGCTGCGCGTGTGCGCTGCGGTGGGACGACTTCCTGCTTCATCGACGACCGCCCGCCGGGAGTGCTCCGTTGAGGTCTTACACCGTCTCCACAGGCC
Organism: Kitasatospora sp. NPDC048296; assembly: GCF_043201815.1. NCBI lineage: Bacteria > Bacillati > Actinomycetota > Actinomycetes > Kitasatosporales > Streptomycetaceae > Kitasatospora > Kitasatospora sp. NPDC048296. The sequence goes on along the minus strand of NZ_JBICZB010000015.1, from coordinate 47,338 downwards.
GACACCGCCAGTCCGGCGGCCAGGATGTTGCGTGCCGCGTTCACGTCCCGGTCGTGGACCGCTCCGCAGTCACACGCCCACTCGCGGACGTTCAGGGGCATCTTCGCGGCGATAGTGCCGCACGCGCTGCACAGCTTGGAGCTGGGGAACCACCGGTCAACGGTGATCAGCTCGCGGCCGTACCACGCGCATTTGTATTCCAGCATGGTCCGCAGCTCGGTCCAGCTCGCGTCCGAGATGGCTCGGGCGAGCTTCTTGTTCTTGAGCAGGTTGCGGACGGTCAGGTCCTCGATCACGACCGTTTGGTTTTCGCGGACGAGTCGGGTGGTGAGCTTGTGCAGGAAGTCCCTGCGCCGGTCGGCGATCCTCGCGTGGACACGGGCGACCTTGCGCCGGGCCTTCTCCCGGTTGTTCGAGCCCTTGGCCTTGCGGGCGAGTTCCCGCTGCGCTCTGGCCAGGCGTTTCCGGTCGCGGCGTTCGTGCTTAGGGTTGGTGATCTTCTCTCCGGTGGAGAGCGTCACCAGGCTGGTGATTCCGGCGTCGATGCCCACGGCCGTGTCCAGTACGGGAAGCGGCTTCACCATTGGGTCGTTGCACAGCATCGAGACGAACCAGCGCCCCGCCGCGTCCCGGCTCACCGTCACTGTGGACGGCGAGTGCCCTTCCGGGAGCGGACGCGACCACACGATGTCCAGCGGCTCAGCCATCTTGGCCAGCGTCAGCTTGCCGTCGCGGTAGCGGAATGCACTGGTGGTGTATTCGGCGCTGTCGCAGGACTTCTTCTTCGACTTGAAGCGGGGATACCCGGCCCGCTTCTGCCAGAAGTTGGAGAACGCCCCCTGCAGATGTCGGAGTGCCTGCTGCAATGGAACACAGGACACCTCGCAGAGGAACGCCAGCTCCTCGGTCTTCTTCCACGCCGTCAGCATCGCCGACGTGGCGTTGTAGGTCACCCGCTCCCGGCGCACAGTCCACGCCTCGGACCGGGCGGCCAGCGCCTTGTTGTAGACGAGCCGCACACACCCGAACGTGCGCGACAGTTCGGCCGCCTGCGCATCAGTCGGATAGAAGCGGAACTTGAAAGCCCGCCTCACCTGAGTGACAGTCACGACACACACGGTAACACCCGTCCGGGTGACCACCCGCTGGTGATCGCCTTGCGAGACGCCCTACCGACCTGGCGGCGGTCCGGCTCTACCTGCCCCGCTATGCGGGAGCTTCGTTTCTCCCCTGCGAGCGGGAGGTACCCCCACCCCCGCCTGAAGCCGGGGGTATCCATGAAGGAGTCCAGATGACCATCCGCGTGCTGCTCGCCGACGACCAGGCCCTGCTGCGCGGCGCCTTCCGGGTGCTGATCGACGCGGAGGAGGACATGGAGGTGGTCGGCGAGGCCGCCGACGGCCGGGAGGCGGTGGAACTCGCCCGGGCCACCAAGCCCGACATCGTCCTGATGGACATCCGGATGCCCGGCGCCGACGGCCTCGGCGCCACCGCCGAGATCTGCGGCGACGAGGAGCTGTCCGGCACCAGGGTGCTCATCCTCACCACCTTCGAGATCGACGAGTACGTGGCCCAGGCGCTGCGCGCGGGCGCCGGGGGCTTCCTCGGCAAGGGCGCCGACCCGAAGGAACTGCTCGCCGCCGTCCGGACCGTCGCGGCCGGTGACGCCCTGCTCTCGCCCGCCGCCACCCGGGCCGTGATCGACCAGCTCCTCGCCCAGCCCGGCCCGGCCGCCGTCGCCCCCGCCGAACGGCTCGCCGTGCTGACCGCCCGCGAGCGCGAGGTGATGTCCATGGCCGCCACCGGGCTCACCAACGAGGAGATCGCCGAGCGGATGTTCGTCAGCCCGTTCACCGTCCGTACTCATGTGCACCGGGCGATGTCCAAGCTCGACGCCCGAGACCGTGCTCAACTCGTTGCGATCGCCTACCAGTCCGGGTTGGTACCGCCCGGCCGTGCGTCCTGACGGTCGATCACTACGGGTTCCGACTCCGGCCATTCGCCGCCGTCAGGCCCTGAATGTTCGTCAAAACATGCACGCCCGGGAAGTAGTTCAGGGTTCCACCTGTCCTGAAAAGACCTCCGAACGGGTGTATCAACGAGTAGTCTGCCGATGACTCAGAATGAGGAGGATGTTGGTGGAAACCAAGGACACGGCCGGTGAGGTGCGGATTCTCCAGCCGTTGCCCGGGCGCGCGGAAGACGGATCGCAGGCGTTCGAGCTGCGGCTCGCTCGACTGCTCCTCCTGCTCGGGGTCGAGGTCGCGCCGGGTGCGGACTATCCGGGCGCGGCCCGTTGGGAGGTCCACAAGGCGCTCGCCGGGCGGTCCGAGCTGCCCGAGGAGTACTTCGAGGTACTGATGGAGGCCGCGGTTTACGACCCCAACCCGAGCTTCAACCGCCGTTTCGTCGAGCCCGCCCTGATCGCCTTCGGCCAGCGCCGGGTCCGCCTGGCCCTGCTCGGCTACCTGCAGACCGGCACCGACCCGGAGCGCGCCGGTGCCGCCCGGGCCTGGTACTGGACGGCCCTGTCGGTCGGCGGAGGCCGCAACGCGACCGCCGACGAGGGCGCGACCGTCCGGGACAGCTGGAACGAGGCCGCGCTGCGGGAGTTCGTCGCCAACGAGGACATCGACGTCCGCCGCTGCATCCTCCCCGGCCTCCCACTGGTGCCGCGCGCCTACCCGGTGGAACTGCACGCCCTGGTGGAGGCGGCCGTGGCGATCGCCCGGTCGCACCCGGACGAGTACATCCGCCACCGCGTCGAGGTCCAGACCGGCCTCTGAGCTTCGGGTGCGCCCGCTCCGGGCGCGCCCGTACGTCCGACTCGTCGTGCCACCGGGCCCGCCGCGGCGCAGGATGGAAGCTCCGGGCTGTGCAGCCGGTGGCAGCCGCGACACGGGAGGTCCGAGGCCGTGGGGATCGCTATGGCAGACATCCGGGAGTGGCGCGGCCACGCCGTGGTCGACGAGAAGGGCCACCGGATCGGCGCGCTGGAGTCGGTCTACGTCGAGACGTCCACCGACGAGCCGTTCTTCGCCACCGTCACGGTCGGCATGATGGGCCGGCGCCGCCTGGCCTTCGTCCCGCTGGAGGGCGCGGTCGCGGGGCCGGGCTACCTGCGGGTGCCGTTCCCGAGGAACAGGGTCAGGCAGGCCCCCGCGATCGGCACCGACGACATCCTGCCGGCCACCGACGAACCCGAGGTGTTCGCCTACTACCAGCTGCCGTACGCTACCGGCGCAGGAGGCGAACGCCGCCTGGCCCGTCGCTGAGCGCGTCGCGGAGCCCGTCGCCGGGCCTGCCACGGGAGCCCGCCGCGGAGCCCTTCGCCGCACCCGTCGCCGAGCTCGGCGGCGGCCTGCTCGGCCATCCGGGAATGAATACCCCACCGGGTACACTTGTCCATCGACAGTCGATGGGAAAGGCGGCCCGGACATGCAGGTGGACGAGGAGGCGGTCGGCGCGGTCCTGAACCGGCTGCGTCGCGCCCAGGGCCAGTTGGCCGGGGTGATCGCGATGATCGAGGCGGGTCGGGACTGCAAGGACGTGGTCACTCAGCTCGCCGCAGTCTCGCGCGCCCTCGACCGGGCGGGGTTCAAGATCGTCGCGAGCGGGATGCGCCAGTGCATGGCCGCCGCAGACGAGGGCACCGCGCCGATGAGCGAGGCCGAGCTGGAGAAGCTGTTCCTCGCCCTGGCCTGAGCCGGTTCGAGTTCCGGTCGGCGGTACTGCCGACAGCCCGGAGGGGCCGCGACGGATCGTCGGTCGCGGCCCCTCCGCATGCCCTGGCGATGCCCTGACGATGGTTCTGCCACGGAGTTCCCGAACCGCCCGACGCTGCGTCACGCGGCGTTCATGCCCGGGTCGCCGGCCTTCGGGTGAATGAGCCCGCCCGCAGTTGTACAGCCAACTGTGGGCGTTCTCCCTCCCAACCTCCGTGACCAGCCGCGCGCGGCCCCGGCACCGTCCCCCGGCGGACCGGGCCCGCTGGCGGCGGACAGGACAACCGTGGCCGCAGGCAGCGCCCTGACCCTGACCTCATCCAGCACCCCCGCCGAAGGCGACCGGCTCGGGTTCCACTGGACCACCGACGCCCCCGACGCCAAGAACTGGGTCGGCATCTACGACGGCAGCCGCCAGCCCGGCACCGGCTCCTCGCTGCTGTGGAAGTACACCCCCGGCACCTCGGGCGACGTCGAGCTCGACACCTCCGCGCTGACCGGCGGCCCGTACACCGCCTACCTGCTCGCCAAGGACGGCTACGGCATCCTCGCCCAGACCGCCCCGTTCAGCTTCCGCCCCAAGCCCGCCGTGGTCCGACCGCACGCCGCCGTCGACTCCTTCACCGCCACCCCCGTCGCCCCGGGCGCGGCCGTGCGGATCAAGCTCGGCGGCCTCTGGTCCCGCCCGGCCGGCAACGCCCCCGGCTCCGCCGCCTACCGCAAGCTCGGCGGCGCGGCCTGGGCCTCGGTCGGCGCCGACGGCACGCTCACCGGCACCGCGCCCGCCACCCCCGGCCGGAACCCCGAGCTGGTCGTGGTCGGCGTCAAGGACAGCACCGGCGCCACCGACACCCTCACCGTCCTGGTCCCGGTCGCGGACCCGGCCGCCCCGCCCCGGCTCAAGACCGCCAGCTGGAACCTGCACGACGCCGGTGCCGGCTACGCCGACGCGCTGGAGAAGCAGCTGCGCGTCGTCCTCGTCCAGGGCCTGGACGTGCTCGCCCTGCAGGAGACGGCCGGCGAGCGGGCCAAGACCCTGGCCGACGCGCTCGGCTGGTACGCCCACCAGAGCCCGGGCAGCGTCGGCATCCTCAGCCGCCACCCGCTCACCGACCTCACCCCGGCCACCGCCGAGCTGCCCGCCGTCGCCGCCACCGTCCAGCTGCCCGGCGGCCGCGGCGTCCGCTTCTGGGCCGCGCACCTCGACGAGGCCGGCTACGGCCCGTACGCCGTGCAGGACGGCGGCACCGCCGCCCAGGTGACGGCCGCCGAGAACGCCTCGCCGCGCCTCAAGCAGGCCAAGGCGCTGGCCGAGGCCGTGCGCGCGGACCTCGCCCGGCACCTCCCGGTGGTGCTGGCCGGCGCGCTCTCCTCGCCCTCCCACCTGGACTGGACGGCCGCCACCGCCGCCGCCCACAACGGCGTCGGCGCGCTCAACTGGCCGGTCACCGCCGCCCTGCAGGCCGTGGGACTGACCGACAGCTTCCGCGAGGAGAACCGCGACCCGGTCAAGAACCCGGGCACCACCTGGTCGCCCACCCGCAAGCGGCGCGGCGACCGGCCCGAGCCGCAGGACCGCATCGACTACGTCCAGTACGCCGGCCCGCTGAAGCTGGTCGAGGCGCACACCCTGGTCGCCGACTGGCCGCAGCCCGAGCCGAACGCCGCCGCCAACGAGTGGCCCTCCGACACCGCCGCCGCCGTCGCCACCTTCCAGCTCTGAGAGGCCAGTTCGTGATGCCCGAGCTCTCCCGCCGCACCTTCGTCGGCGCCACCGCGGCCGTCGGCGCCACCGCCCTGACCGGCCTGTCCGCCACCCAGGCCGCGGCCGCCCCCGCCGCCGACGAGCGGACCAGCGCCGCCCTCACCGGCACCATCAAGGACGTCAAGCACGTCGTCGTCCTGATGCAGGAGAACCGCAGCTTTGACCACTACTTCGGCACGCTGGGCGGCGTGCGCGGCTTCGGTGACAAGCAGGCGCTCCAGTTCCCGGACGGCACCGACGTGTTCCGCCAGCCCGACAGCCGCCGCAGCGACGGCGGGGCGATGCTGCCGTACCGGATGGACACCGCCAAGTACAACGCGCAGAACGCCGGCGGCCTCGCCCACGACTGGGCGACCGGCCACCAGGCCATCAACAACGGCGCGATGAACAAGTGGATCGCCGCCAAGGGCGAGCGCACCATGGGCTACTTCACCCGGGACGACATCCCCTACCAGTACGCCCTGGCCGACGCGTTCACCATCTGCGACGCCTACTTCACCTCGCTGGCCGGCCCCACCGACCCCAACCGGCTCTACCTGTGGACCGGCACCGCCGGCCCCGGCCGCGACGGCACCACCGGCCCGTGGATCGACAACACCCCGGTCACCGACAACCCCGTCGCCGACTGGACCACCTACGCCGAGCGCCTGGAGGCGGCCGGCGTCAGCTGGCGGGTCTACCACAACCCCAGCAAGGACGACCGCACCGGCGACTACGACGACAACGCCCTCTCCTACTTCAAGCAGTTCCACAACTTCCCGCACGACGACCCGCGTTACATCAACGCGATGACCAAGTTCGACCCCACCGACTTCGACCGCCACTGCAAGGACGGCACCCTGCCGACCGTCTCCTGGCTGGTCGCGCCCTACCTGTTCTCCGAGCACCCGGAGGCCGGACCGGCCTACGGCGCGCACTGGGTCAACCAGGCGCTGCAGTCGCTGATGTCCAACCCGGAGGTCTGGCGGCACACCGTCTTCCTGGTCATGTACGACGAGAACGACGGCTACTTCGACCACATGGTCCCGCCCACCCCCGAGCCCGGCACCCCCGAGGAGTTCACCCAAGGGCGCGCCATCGGCCTCGGCAACCGCGTCCCGCTCTGGGTGGTCTCGCCCTGGTCGCGCGGCGGCTGGGTCAACTCCCAGGTCTTCGACCACACCTCGGTGCTGCGCTTCATGGAGCAGGTCACCGGCGTGGCCGAGCCCAACATCTCGGCCTGGCGCCGGTCCGTCTGCGGCGACCTCACCAGCTGCTTCGACTTCGCGGCCCCGGACCACTCGCTGCCGAAGCTGCCCGACACCAACGCCCTGATGGCCAGGGCCGACGCGGGCACCAAGCTGCCCGGCGTCGCCCTCCCGGCGATCGGCGCCCAGTCGATGCCCGTCCAGGAGCGCGGCGAGCGCCCGCACCGTCCGCTGCCGTACCAGCCGTGGGCCGACGTGTCGGTGGACCGCACGACCGGCAAGGTCAGCTGCGTGATGAGCAACGACGGCTCGGTGGCCTTCCCGTACACCGTCTACCCGAACATCCTGCTCCCCTTCGCGGGCACGCCGTACACCGTCGCCCCCGGCGCCGGCGCGACGTACGTCTGGGACGCGGCCGCCACCGACGGCCGTTACGACTTCACCGTGCACGGCCCGGACGGCTTCGTGCGCCGCTTCGCCGGCACGGTGGTCCGGGACGGGCAGGACGGGCAGAACGACATCGGTGTGCCGATCGTCACCGCCGACCTGCACGGCAACCTGAAGCTCACCCTCCAGGTCGCCAACGACGGGATGACCGACGTGGCCTTCACCGCCGCGCCCAACGACTTCGCGGGCACCGCGCAGACCGTCTGGGTCAAGCCCGGCAAGCAGGCCAACCTGTCCTGGCCGCTGGACAAGCAGGGCCGCTACGACGTCGTCGTCACCGCCCACACCGGCCAGCGCTTCGTGCAGCGCTACGCGGGCTGGGTGCACTGACCGAGGGCCGGCCCGGCCGGGGGCGCCGATCCGGTGACCCCCGGCCGTGGCTCGGCCGCCGCGACAGGGCCCGCCGCTACCGTCGGGCGCATGCAGAAAATCACCACCTTCCTCTGGTTCGACGACCGGGCCGAAGAGGCCGCCCTCTTCTACACCTCGCTGTTCCCCAACTCCGGCATCACCAGGGTCACCCGCTACGGCGAGGCCGGCCCCGGCCCGGCCGGCTCGGTGATGACCGTCGAGTTCGAACTCGTCGGCCGGGAGTACACGGCGCTCAACGGCGGCCCCGAGTTCACCTTCACCGAGGCGATCTCGCTCCAGGTGGAGTGCGAGGACCAGCAGGAGATCGACGAACTCTGGGCCAAGCTCACCGCCGACGGCGGCCAGGAGGGCCCGTGCGGCTGGCTCAAGGACCGCTACGGCCTCTCCTGGCAGATCACGCCGCGCGTCCTGATCGACCTGATCGCCGCCCCGGACCGGGCCAGGGCCGACCGCGTGATGGCGAGCATGCTGCGGATGCGGAAGATCGAGATCCAGCCGCTGCTCGACGCGGCCAGGGGCTGAGGCCGTGACCGCCTTCAGCCACCGCGGCATCGTCTACCTGCGCGCCACGCCCGAACGGGTCTGGCACGCGCTCACCAACGCCGACGAGTCGGGCCTCTACTGGGGCCACCGCAACGTCTCCACCTGGCTGCCCGGCGCGCCCTGGGAGCACCAGCGCCCCGACGACTCCGGGATCGCCGACGTGATCGGCATCGTCGAGGCCGCCGAGCGCCCGTACCGGCTGGTCACCAGCTGGGCCGGGCCCGAGGATCAGCGCCCGGCCGGGCCCTCCAGGGTCAGCTTCGACATCCGGGCCTGGCGGGACCTCACCCGGCTCACCGTCACCCACGAGAACCTCGCCGACGAGGCCGAACGGGCGGACGCCGAACAGGGCTGGTCGGCGGTGCTGTCCAACCTCAAGACCTACCTGGAGACCGGGCACCCGCTGCCGCAGCAGCCCTGGCTGATGCCCTGACGTCCTGATCTCCCGGGCCCGCGGCAGGATCAGTGCCCGGCCTTCGCCGCCGGGCGCTCCGCCTGGGCGGACGTCCGACGGCCGGGCCCCCGCTCGCCCCGGACGTAGCGGCGCAGCCCGGCGAACCGGGAGAACCGCTCGCGGTTCGCCACCGAGGCCCGGTCGAGCTCCTCCATCAGCCGCCGACTGCGGTGCTCCAGGTCCAGTTCGTCCAGGATCCGGTCCATCTCGGCCAGCATCGAGCCGTGCAGCTGCCAGGCCTCCGGATGCTCCTGGACCCTGCGCAGCAGCACCTGGGCGACGTTCTCCCGGCAGGCCCAGGCCGCCGCCAGTTCGGCGGTCAGCCGCTCCTCGGCCTCCTCGGCGTTGCGGGTCACCTGGGTGGTGACCAGTACCGCGAAGCTGACCATCGCCCCGCCGACGTGCGCCAGCAGTTCCTCCAGCCCGACCGCGACCTCCGGCGGGAAGAGCCGCTCGCCGGGCCCGCGCCGCTTGGCCAGGTCGGTGAGCGAGCGGGCCAGCACCCGGATCACCACCACGCAGATCTCCAGCGTGTCCAGCCCGGTGCGCAGCACCAGCCGGGAGAGCAGCCCCTCGCTGATCCGGGGGTTGAACCGCAGACTGTCCTCGGCCTGGCGCAGCGCCGCGTCCACCTCGGCGATCGCCTGGTCGAGCCGGCGGGCCTCGTGCAGCCGCTCGGCGGCCCGGGCCACCGGGATGGGGCGGCCCAGCTCCTCGGCGATGTCCAGAAGCAGCTTCCGGGCCCGCCGGGCGAGGTCCTCGATCGACTCCCCGGCGGTGTCCACCCAGACCGGCGGGGCGAAGAGCAGGTTGAACAGCAGGCCGACGGCCGCGCCGATCAGCGTCTCCAGCACCCGGTCCCAGGCCTGCGAGGCCAGCTTGGTGACGCCCAGGATCAGCATCGCGCTGATCGCGACCTCCTGGACGAACTCCTCGACCCGGACGAACCGGCCGATGATCAGGGAGGCCAGGATGATCAGCCCGAGGCTCCACCAGGAGAGCCCGACCACGGCGCTGAAGCCGATCGCGATCAGCACCCCGACCACCACCGAGTTGACCCGGCGGATGCTGGTCTTGAGTGTCGAGTAGACGGTGACCTGGACCACCAGCAGCGCGGTCAGCGGCGCCGTCAGCGGTGCGGGCTCACTGCTGAGCCGGGTGGCCACCGCGTAGGCGAGGGTGGCGGCCACGGTGGCCCGCACGGTCTGGACGACGAAGGGCTCTCGGGCGCCACGGCGGACCAGGGTCGTGAAGGACTCCGGGAGAAGGGCCATGACGGCCTTCTTTCCCCGCGGCCGCCGCTGGCACCGCCACCCGGCCGTCCTACTACCCGGATGACCGCGCCGCAGGCGCCGGTCGTTCCGTTCGGTCCGTCGGCGTCAGCCGAGCTCGCCGGGGTCGTTCTCGCGGTTGAAACGCAGCTTCCAGGGCGCGAGCGCGGACTCGACCTGCACCCCGATGCTCATCTTCGAGGCGCCTTCGATCCGCTCCTCGAAGCGGATCGGCACCTCGCGGATGGTCAGCCCGCGCTGGATGACCCGGTAGTTCATCTCGACCTGGAACGAGTAGCCGTTGCTCCGCACGGTCGGCAGGTCGATGGCCCGCAGAGTGGTGGCCCGCCAGGCCTTGAAGCCGGCGGTGGCGTCCCGCACGCCCAGGCCGAGGATCGCGTTGACGTAGAGGTTGGCCCAGGCGGAGAGCGCCTTGCGGTGCCAGGGCCACTCGGCGGCGGTCGAGCCGCCGGGCACGTAGCGGGAGCCGAGCACCACGGCGGTGTCGTCGGTGAGCAGGGCCCGGACCATCGCGGGTATCGCGGAGGCGGGGTGGGAGAGGTCGGCGTCCATCTGGACCACGACGTCGGCGCCCTCGTCCAGGGCGCGGGCCATGCCGGCCAGGTAGGCGCGGCCGAGGCCGTTCTTCTCGGTGCGGTGCAGCACGCCGACGGTGCCGTCGGAGTCGGCGGCGAGCTTCTCGGCGATCTCGCCGGTGCCGTCGGGGGAGTTGTCGTCGACCACGAGCAGGTGCAGGTTCTCCAGCGGGAGTTCCGCGAGGAGCCCGGCGAGGACCGGAAGGTTCTCCCGCTCGTTGTACGTGGGGACGACGACAACGACCTTGGGGGAGGCCTCGAACATGTTCTGTTTCCCTCGTGCCCTCGCCGGCCGGCACCTGTGCCATACCGGTCGGTTGTCCTGGACGACCTGCGCTGCTGTTAGACCGTGTGAGTGTAGCCGGGCCGGCGGCCTCCTCCCGTCCGGGGCGCCCGCCCGGGGCCACCCCAACGGGGTCGGAAACCAGTTCGACTGTGATCGGCCGCTGTGGCAGGCTTCCGGCTCGTCCCGAACGGCCGACCCGGAGCATTCCTTTGACGATTCGTCGTACCGCCCTGCCCGTCACCGCGCTGCCCGTCACCGTCCTGGCCCTCGCGCTCACGGCCGTCGCGGGCTGCGGTCCGGAGGGTTCGGCGCACCCCGCCGCGCACCCCACCGCGAGCCCAGCCGTCGGGGCGCCCGCGGACGCCGCGGGGGCGTTCGACCCGGAGGTGGCGGTGGCGCACGCCGATCCGGCGCCGTACGCCGCGAGCCTGAAGATGACGACCACGGCGGGCGAGGGGGACGATCGGGTGCTCATGGACATGAGCGGCCGGGTCAACGTCAACACCCCGACCCTCGGCAGTCATGTGGAGGGGACGACCACCGTCGGCGGGTTCCTGACCCTGAACTCGACGGAGTCGCTGACCGTGGACGGCACCACGTACATGCGCGACAAGGCGAAGGGCACGCCCTGGAAGAAGGCCCCGTCCACCGGGGACGACGGCGCCGACAGCAACCACTACGGCGGGTACGCCAAGGTGCTGCTGGCCGCGGGCCCCTCCGCCCGCAAGGGCATGGAGTCCGAGGGCGGCGTCCCGGTGTTCCACCTGGCCGCGCACCTGTCGGTGGAGCAGGTGCGCCGCGCGGACCCGTCGAACGCCGAGCGGATGGCCTCCAGCGGCGTGGACGGGCTCGACTACCAGCTGTGGATCGACCGGCTCGGCCGCCCGGTGCGGGGCGAGCAGTCGATGACGGTGAACGGCAAGCTGACCGTGATCAAGGGGGTCTACTCGGACTTCGGCCCGCCGGAGACCTTCGTCCCGCCGATCACGGCGGGCTGAACCGGGGCCCGCCGGCCGTCCCGCCGGGCCCGCTACGCCGTGCCGTAGACGGCGGCGAGGTTGTCCTGGGCGGGGTGGGTGCGACCGGCCGGTCCGGCGGCGAAGGCGCGCAGGACGTTCTCGGTGGCCTTGCGGACCACGTCCCCGGCGTGCGAGTCGATGCCGTGGTCGGCCTTGCCGCCGCCGGGGCCGCGCGCGTCCAGCGTCTCCACCCAGCGCATCGTCCCGGTGGCGAAGACCCCGGCGCCGCTCGGCACGGTGTAGTAGGCGGTGTCGGAGTGGGAGCGGCGGCCCTCGCAGACCACGGGGGAGTGGGCGATCACCTCGATCGGGCGCGGGGTGGGGAAGCCGGTGTTCACCCGGTCGTACTCGACGCCGACCAGGTGCGGGAAGGAGGCCCCGGCCGCGACGCCCGTCCCCTCGAAGACCCAGTGCCCGGGCGAGGTGATTACGTACGGGGCGTCCACCGGGTAGCCGTCGTAGATCACGCCGAGCATCGAGCTCTCCGGGTCGGCGCCCGGACCGACCCGGAAGTCGGTGGTCGCCGGGGCGCCGGCCTGGTGGCCCGGGTCCTGCGCCCAGGCGTCCTTGTAGCAGACCACCGTGCGGTCCGGGCCGAGCCCGGTGGGCTCGAAGCGGACCCGGCGGTAGCAGCAGTTGGCGCCCAGGATCGCCAGGTTGGTCCCGGCGTCGCGGGCCGCGACCACGTTGGCGCGCTGCTCGGGGGACCAGTACTCGTCGTGGCCGAGCGAGAGGACGGCGCCGGCGCCGCGCAGCAGCCCCGGGTCGCGGGCCACGTCGATCCCGGTGGTGTACGCGAGCGGCAGCCCGAGCCGCTCGGCGAGGGCGATCAGCGGCGCCTCGTAGACCAGGAACAGCCCGGCGCCGTGGTCGTAGTCGTACGGCCGGTCGAAGACGACCCGCAGCGAGCGGGTGGCGAGGGTTCCGGTCGGGCCGTTGTAGAGGCTGTAGCCGCCCCACTCGTTGTAGGCCTGCCAGGTCGCCGGGGCGCTCATGACCACGGTCTTTCCGGCGGTGCTCGCCGAGCGGACGGTGAGCGGGACGTAGCGCCGGCCGGGGCCGCCCTCGACGTCCAGCCGCAGCAGGTAGGCGCCCTCGGGCCAGTCGGTGGTGTCCACGGCGAGGGTGCGCTGCCAGTCGGTCAGCACCGTGCGGGTGCTCTGGTCGACGTGCGGCGCGGCCTGCTTGGTGCCGGGGACGTGCTCGCGGCGCCAGACCAGGCGGGCGCGGGCGCCGTCGTACCAGCCCATCCGGTACGCGGAGACGGTGAAGGCGGAGGCGGCGGTGGAGACGTGCAGGCCGAAGGACTCGCCGGGCAGCACGCTGACCCGGTCGGCGAAGCCCTCGATGGCGTCGGCCGGGCCGGGGTCGGTGATCTCCCAGTCGGGGTTGCCGGGCTGGGACTGCTCGCTCTTCAGGCCGACGTGCTGGGCGGTGGTGGGCTCGGCCGCGCGAGGGGTGCCCTGGGAGTCGGGCGTAGGGTTCGGGGTCGCGTCCGGGTGGCGGGTCCCGCAGGAGCTGACGGCGGCCGCCATCAGCCCAAGGCCCAGAATCCCCCGCCGGCTCGGTTCCGCCACCGCGGCCTCCTCGTCGTTCGTCGCTGCGCGCCCGCGGCGCGTCGACCTCGCGGGGTCGCACCGACCCCGTGCGTCAACCCCGTGCGTCAACGCGCGCGGACATCCTCACCCGTTTCGGGCAGTTCATGCCGACCGCCGCGCCGGGGCCGCGACCACGGCCGGACAGCGTCCGCGACCCCGGAGGGCCGTACGGGCGCACCGTGGTGTGTTGGCCCGCGCGGTTCCCGGGCCGTCGAGGCCAGGTCACCTAGCCTGACCAGGCCCGCCGTCCGGCGGCGACCAGGGGGTCCGGAGCCGCGAGTGGCCGGCTGAAGTCGTGGACAGGGGTGCACGTGGTCTCGTCGGGTTCGGCCGAACCGGGAATGGCTCCTCCGACGCGGGGCGCGAGGTTCCGGGAGTGGATGCTGCAAGGCCTGTCGGACATGGCCAAGCAGCACCCCGGCCCGCACGCCCAGGCGCCGCACGAGAAGGGCCAGCGCTGGTGGCGGGTGATGTGCCTGACCGGCCTCGACTACTTCTCCACGCTCGGCTACCAGCCCGGCATCGCCGCCCTCGCGGCCGGCCTGGTCTCACCGCTCGCGACCATCGTGCTGGTGCTCGTCACCCTGCTGGGCGCGCTGCCGGTCTACCGGCGGGTGGCCCAGGAGAGCCCGCACGGCGAGGGCTCCATCGCGATGCTGGAGCGACTGCTGTCGTTCTGGCAGGGCAAGCTCTTCGTGCTGACCCTGCTCGGGTTCGCGGCCACCGACTTCATGATCACCATCACCCTGTCGGCCGCCGACGCCACCGCGCACCTGGTGGAGAACCCGCACCTGACCAGCATGCTGAGCGGCAAGCAGGTGACCGTCACGCTGATCCTGGTCGCCCTGCTCGGCGGGGTCTTCCTCAAGGGCTTCAGCGAGGCGATCGGCCTGGCCGTCTTCCTGGTCGGGATCTACCTCACGCTCAACGTCGTGGTGGTGGCGAACGGGCTCTGGCACGTGCTCAAGGCCCCGCACGTGTTCAGCGACTGGACGGACGCGCTCACCGTCCAGCACGGCAACGCCTTCGCGATGATCGGCGTGGCGCTGATCGTCTTCCCGAAGCTGGCCCTGGGCCTGTCCGGCTTCGAGACCGGCGTCGCGGTGATGCCGCACATCGAGGGCGACCCGGACGACACCGAGGAGAAGCCCACCGGCCGGATCCGGGGCGCGCGCAAGCTGCTCACCACCGCCGCCGCGATCATGAGCGTCTTCCTGATCACCACCAGCTTCATCACCACGCTGCTCATCCCGGCCGACGCCTTCAAGAAGGGTGGCGAGGCCAACGGGCGGGCGCTCGCCTACCTCGCCCACCAGAACCTCGGCACCAGCTTCGGCAGCGTCTACGACCTGTCCACCATCGCCATCCTCTGGTTCGCCGGCGCCTCCGCGATGGCCGGGCTGCTCAACCTGATGCCGCGCTACCTGCCCCGCTACGGCATGGCGCCGCACTGGGCGCGCGCCGTGCGGCCCACCGTCATCGTGCTCACCCTGATCGCCTTCCTGGTCACCTGGATCTTCGACGCCAACGTGGACGCCCAGGGCGGCGCGTACGCGACCGGTGTGCTGGTGCTGATCAGCTCGGCCGCCATCGCCGTCACCATCGCCGCCCACAAGGCCGGGCAGCGCGGCGGGACGATCGGCTTCGCCGTGATCGCGGCGGTGTTCCTCTACACCACGGGCGCGAACATCGCCGAGCGCCCGGACGGCGTCAAGATCGGCGGCTGCTTCATCGCGGGCATCATGCTGGTCTCCTTCGCCTCCCGGCTCAAGCGGGCCTTCGAGCTGCGCGTCACCGACGTGGTGCTGGACGACGTGGCGGAGCGGTTCGTCCGGGACTACATGCACCGCCCGCTGCGGCTGATCGCCAACGAGCCGAACAGCCGGGACCTCGCCGAGTACCGGGACAAGCTCCGTCAGATCCGCAAGGACAACGACATCCCGGCCGAGGACGACCTGGTATTCGTCGAGGTCACCGTGCTCGACCCGTCCGAGTTCGAGTCCGTGCTGGACGTGCGCGGTGAGGTGCTGCACGACCGCTACCGGGTGCTGTCACTGCAGAGCTCCAGCGTGCCCAACGCACTGGCCGCGCTGCTGCTGCAGGTGCGCGACCTCACCGGGCAGCAGCCGCACATCTACTTCGAGTGGACCGAGGGCAACCCCTTCGCCCAGTTCCTGCGGTTCTTCCTGTTCGGGCAGGGCGAGATCGCGCCGGTCACCCGCGAGGTGCTCCGCGAGGCCGAGTCGGACCGCGCCCGGCGGCCCGCGGTACACGTGGGCTGAGCCGGTTCACCTGATTCTGCCGAGGAAGCCCGGGGCTTCAGCCCCGGGAGGAATCGGCTCCTTGGATCGGAGCCGCGAAGCGGCGGAGTTCTCTTCCATGTGCTCTGACCTCCCGGTTTGATTTTTCGATTTTGCGCGAACTACGTTCATTCGTGTGAAGATCGTTGTCCGGGTGAAGCTGGAGCCGTCATCGTATCAGGCGGACGCGCTCGCTGCGACGCTGCGTGTGTGCAACCGGGCCGCGAACCACATCTCTGAGGTGGCGTTCGCCAAGGGCGAGTGGCGTCGCAACGGGTTGCAGCCACTGGTGTACCGGCACGTCAAGGAAGAGTTCGACCTGGGGGCGCAGGCCGCCGTGCGGTCGGTGAAGAAGGTCTGTGACGCCTACGCGACGTTGAAGGCGAACCTTCGGGCCGGGAACCTCGGCCCGAAGGGGAGCAAGCGCCGCAATAAGGCGGAGTCGAAGCCGATCGTATTCCGCCCGGATGCGGCGCAGCCGTTCGATGACCGGATACTGTCGTGGAACACCGACGGCAGGACGGTGTCCGTCTGGACCACGGCCGGGCGGTTGAAGGGCATCCGGTTCGTGTGCTCCCCGGACGCGGCGCGCATGCTGGCCGACCGTCGGCAGGGCGAATCCGACCTCGTTGTCCGCGACGGCCAGTGGTACCTGTTCGCCACCTGTGACATTCCCACCCCCGAGATCGAAACCCCCGCAGACTGGCTCGGCGTCGACCTGGGTATCGTCAACATCGCCACCACCTCGGACGGCACCGTGCTGTCCGGTCGTCGCCTGGAGCGGTACCGCAAGCGCCTCCGCGCCCTGACCGCGAAGCTCCAGGCCAAGAAGACCAAGAACGCCAAACGGCGTCTTAAGGCGATCCGTCGCCGTGAGCAGCGGTTCGCCACCGACACCAACCATCGCATCTCCAAGACCATCGTCACCACCGCTGAACGCACCTCGCGCGGGATCGCCCTGGAAGACCTGTCGGGCATCCGCGAGAGGGTCAAGGCCAGGCACGACCAGCGGTACCGCCTCCACTCCTGGGCGTTCGCCCAGCTCGGAGCCTTCGTGGAGTACAAGGCCCAGCGCGCCGGGGTTCCCGTCGTGCACGTCAATGCGGCCTACACCTCCCGTCAGTGCTCCGCCTGCTGGCACACCCACAAAACCAATCGAGTGGATCAAGCGACGTTCGCGTGCCGCGCCTGCGGCATAACCATGCACGCGGACATCAACGGCTCCCGCAACATCCGGCACAGAGCGGCTGATGCGTGGCAGCGGGGCGCAGTCAACCGCCCCAGCAGCGTCCAGCGCTGCTGAGACGAGGTGACCACCGGTGGGGCGACTCATCGGGCACGTGGTCAACCTCAAGCCCGGGACTTCAGTCCCGGGTCGTTGACTCCCTCTCCGTCCGGTGGCCGCCGGGTCAGCGCGGCGGGCGGGACTTGGTCCAGGCGGGCGCGACGAACGCCACCAGGGCGACGGCGAAGCCGAGTTGGAGGATGTGGCGGATCCAGTCGATGCCCGAGGTGTGGCGGACGCCGATCCAGCCGGAGACGGCGTTGCCGAGCCAGGCCCCGGCGGCGCCGAGCAGCATGGTCAGCCACCACGGGATCGACTGCGGCCCGCGCAGGATCAGCTTGGCGAGCATGCCCAGCACGAAGCCGATGAGCAGAATCCACAGGAGCTGGAACATCGCGGTCCACCTTCCCGGCGCGTCCGGCGGGCACCGGTGCGCCGAATCGCCGAAGACGCGGTTCGTCCCATGATCACCCGGTTCGGCCGAACGGGCACGTCGGCGCCTGCCCGGGAGGGCCGGGAGGGGGCGAGAACGCGCCGCCGGTGGGGCCGGAAACGCACTGTTCGAAGGGTCATTCGTGCCGGTAGGAATGGGTCCGACGCGGACAGGCCGCGTCACCCGAGAGGAGCCGCTCCCGTGACCCGACTTCGTGCCGCCGTCCTCACCCTCGGCTGTACCGCCGCCGCCCTCACCCTGACCATGGGCACCGCCCAGGCGGCGCCCGGCGACACCAGCACCGTCTGCTCCTCCTCGCTGACCCCGGGCGGCTCCGTGGACGTCCAGTGGTGGAACAGCGCCGGCTGCGGATCCGGGTTCAACCCGAACACCAAGAAGATCATGCAGCTCACCGGCTACCCGGTCGGCACCGTGGTCAACGCCTGCGCGTCCACCTGGCCGCCGGCCGGCTGGACGATCGTCAGCAGCTTCTTCAGCTCCGGCTGCCAGTACTCCTCCGTGCCGAGCCTCAACAACAACTCCTGGCAGCTGAAGCGCGTTTCCTGACGGCCTCCGGCAGCGCCGGGTCGCGGGGGGGCGCGGGGGCGGCCGGCGCCCCGGCCCCCCCGCCCGGCCCGCGGGCCCCCCGGGGGGGGGGCGCGGGGGGGGCGGGCCCCACCGCGGCGCCCCCCCGGGGGGGCCCCCCCCACACGCCCCCCGGCCTGCGTGGGCGGTTGCCGGCCGGCCCGCCGGGGGCGGGGGGGGGGGGGGGGCCGGGGGCCCCCCCCCCCCCCCCCCCCCCGCGACGGCCTCGCGGACCTCCGGGTGCGGGTCCTCGGCGAGGCCGTCCAACAGCTCGGCGACACCCGGGGTGGACCAGCCGAAGACGGCCCAGACCAGCTCCCTGCGCACGCCCGGGTCCGGGTGGTCGGCCAGCCGGGCGAGGAGGTCCACCGGGCCCCGGCGGCGCAGGCCGAACCAGTGCAGGGCGGCCCGCAGCTCTGCCGGGTCGCCCGGCTCGCCCGCCGCCTCGATCCGGGCGAGCAGGACGGGCACGGGCGGCGGCGGGCCGTCCAGCGGGTGCGGGTGACGTTCGCGCATCCGCCGGTCGCCGTACCCGCCGCGCAGGCGGCAGCCCGCACAGATGCAGGGGCGGGTGCCGTGGGCGCCCGGGAGGTAGCGCCAGCCGGCGACCTGCGGTACGGCGCGGATCCGGTGCACCTCGCGGGCGCCCAGCGCGCGCGGTACGACCACCTCCCAGCCGCGCGGGTCGGCGAGCGCGCCGATCCGCGCGACCGCCTCGGCGGCCGAGAGCCACTTCTGGGCCTCCTTCGCGCGGTCCCGGTAGTGCCCGACCAGCACCTGCTGCTCGTCCTCCAGCCGGACGTGCACGGCGACCAGTGACCCCTTCGGGCCGAACCGGGCCAGCTCGCGCAGCCACTGGTGGGTGAGGGTGTACGAGGGCAGCACCGGGAAGCAGTACACCCCGCGCACACCGCCCTGGCCCCGGCTGTCGGCCCGGATGCCGGCGCGGCGGATGCGCGGCGCGTTCGCCGCGGCGGTCAGGTGCACGAACATGGCCATGGGCCGGGATGCTAGCCGCTCCCGGGAGCGTTGATCGAGAGGTTATCGGGGCTGCGACGGGGGGCGGCGGCTGATCAGGGCGGCCAGGCCGTCCAGGATGCGCTCCAAACCGAAGTCCAGGGCCTGGTCGTGCCCGTCCGGCTCGGCCATGGCGGCGGCCAGGGCGGGGTAGCGGTCCGCGTGCCGGTGCACCACGGTGCCGAGGGCGGCGAGGAGTTCGGCCTCGGGGGAGCCGTTCGGGCCGACCGCGCGGGCCTGTTCGGCGATGCCGCGCACATGCCCGGCGAGCAGTACGGCGGCGTCCATCCGTTCGGCGCCGGTAAGCCCGTGGCCGTCGAGGGCGGCCACCACCCGCTCCAGCCAGGCGAGTTCCTTCGGCCCCGGCACCCGGGGGCCGACAGTGGCGTCCAGCAGCCACGGGTGCCGGGTGAAGGATTCGGCCAAGTGGTGTGCCCAGGCGGTGAGTTGCTCCCGCCAGTGGGTGCCCTCGACGGCCGTCGGCGGCTCGTCGACGGCCGACTCGACCATCAGGGCGATGAGCTCGGCCTTGCCGGGCACGTAGCGGTAGAGCGACATCTTGGTGAAGTCGAGCAGCGCGGCCACCTTCTGCATGGACACCGCGCCGAGCCCCTCCGCGTCCGCCACCTCGACGCCGGCCGCCGCGATCCGAGTCAGGCTGAGGGCCGGTTTCGGGCCCCGGGTCGGCTTGGCCGGCGGGCCCCAGAGTAGCCGCAC
This sequence comes from Kitasatospora sp. NPDC048296, assembly GCF_043201815.1. Taxonomy (NCBI): domain Bacteria; kingdom Bacillati; phylum Actinomycetota; class Actinomycetes; order Kitasatosporales; family Streptomycetaceae; genus Kitasatospora; species Kitasatospora sp. NPDC048296. The sequence goes on along the minus strand of NZ_JBICZB010000015.1, from coordinate 27,738 downwards.
CGTGTCGTTCGCCGCCTCGCCCATCGTCCGCTCCCGTTCTGGGGGTTGCCTGCCCGCGCCAACTGTGTCTACCGTACACAGCAGTGAACAGTGTCCGCGAGACACAGTTTCTTGATCCTTGGACGGGGTGGTTTCCATGAGTGGTTCCCGGCGCACCGAAGTGCTGATCTCGGGCGCGAGCATCGCCGGTCCGGCGCTCGCCCACTGGTTGAGCCGGTACGGCTTCGAGGTGACGGTGGTCGAACTGGCCCCGGCGCCGCGCGGCGGCGGCCAGAACGTCGACTTCCGGGGCCGCACCCACCTGACCGTGCTGGAACGGATGGGCGTCCTGGAGGAACTGCGCGCGCTCGACACCGGCGGCAGCCCGATCACCTTCGTGGACCAGAGCGGACGGCAACTGCTGCACCTGCCGGCCGAGTTCGCCGGCGGCGAGCTGGAGGTCCCGCGCGGCGAGCTGGCTCAGCTGTTCCACCGGCACACCAGCGCCCGCGCCGAGTACGTCTTCGGTGACTCCATCACGGCCCTGGAGGAGACGGCGAACGGCGTCCGGGTCGCCTTCCGGCACGGCCCGCCCCGCGAGTTCGACCTGGTGATCGGCGCCGACGGGCTGCACTCCAACGTGCGGCGGCTCGCCTTCGGCCCCGAGCAGCGGTTCGTCCGCCACCTCGGCTACTACGCGGCCACCTGGCAGCTGCCGAACGACGACGGCCTGCCGGCCGGCGGGCTCGGCCTCAACGTGCCCGGTCGGCTGATGTCCGTCGGCGCCGACCACCGCGACCCCGCCCGGGCCGGGGCGTTCTGCCTGTTCGCCTCCTCCGAGCTGCACTACGACCGCCACGAACCGGACCAGCAGAAGGCGTTGGTCCGGGACGCCTTCGCGGGCCTGCGCTGGCGGGTGCCGCAGCTGCTGGCGAGCCTGGACGCCGCGCCCGAGCTGTACTTCGACTCGATCAGCCGCGCCGACGTTCCGGCCTGGTCCGCCGGACGGATCGCCCTGCTCGGCGACGCCGCCTGCGGTGCCAGCATCGGCGGCATGGGCACCGGGACGGCGGTGGTGGCCGCGTACGTCCTGGCGGGCGAGCTGGCACTGGCCCGCGGCGACCACCGTGCCGCCTTCGCCCGGTACGAGCGGCTGCTGCGCGACTACGCCCAGGGCTGCCAGAAGGGTGGGGACCGCACCGGCCCGTTCCTGGCGCCGCGCACCGCGACCGGACTACGGCTGCGCAACGCCGTGCTGAACCGGCGGTGGGCGCTGGACAAGATGCTGGAGCTGGGCAAGCAGGTGTCGAGCGTCGAACTTCCGGACTACGGCCGGGCGCTGGCCGGTCGGGTCGGTGCGGCGGGCTGACCCGGCCGCCGTTGTCGAGGAGCGCTTCGGCTCGGACGGCCGCCCGGGCGGGGCGCTCCGCGGCCAGGGTGCGGTCCGGGGTCGGGGTGCGGTCCGGGGTCGGGGCGCGGTCCGGGGCGGGCCGCTCGGCCTCCGGCCCCACCGGGGTGGTTGCGCCGTCCGTGGCCCCGGCGCGCCCCGGGACCGCGCCCTCCCGCCCGCCGGGCCCGTGTTCGCAGCCCAGGGTCCTTGGTCCCACCCGTTCAGCCTCTTGGCCCCTGGCGATCTAGGCCGTTCGGGGTCATGCTGCGGGTACCGGCCGGGACGATCCGTGCCCGGTCCGACCAGCACCGTTTGGACGAGGTGAACCGGCGTGCGGCATGCCACCGTCGAATCCGTGATGACCAGCCCCGTGGTCCGGGTCGCGCCCGAGACCGGCTTCCGGGAGATCGTCGCACTGCTGACCGACTACGACATCACCGGGGTGCCGGTGGTGGACCCGCAGGGGCGGCCGCTCGGCGTGGTCTCGGAGGCCGACCTGTTGCGCACTCTGGCCGCGCAGGAGGACCCGGGCAGTCTGCTGCCCGCGCCCGAGTCGGCGCAGGCGGGGCCGGGCGGCGAGATCACGGCGGCGGACCTGATGACGGCGCAGCCGGTCTGCACCACGCCCGACACCAGCGTGGTCGCGGCGGCCCGGCTGATGAGCCGGCACGGGCTGAAGCGGCTGCCGGTGCTGGACGAGGAGGGACGGGTCCTCGGGATGGTGAGCCGAGGCGACCTGCTGAGGGTGTTCCTGCGCGAGGACCGGGTGATCCGGCGGGAGATCGTCGAGGAGGTGCTCGGCCGGATCGACGGGGTGAGCCCGGCGGAGATCGGGGTGGAGGTTGACCAGGGTCGGGTGGTGCTCAGCGGCACCGTGCCGGAGGCCCACCTGGTGCCGGTGGTGCTGAACCTGTGCCGCTCGGTGGACGGGGTGGTCTCGGTGACCGACCGGCTCCGGGCCGGGGGTGCCACCGCGTCGGTCGGCTGATCCGGGCGCCCGGCCGTCGCCTCGGACCCCGGAGGCTGTTGCCCCGAGCTCCCGACGGCTGCCGCCCCGGACCTCGCCGGTCCGGTTCGGTTCGCATACTGCGGAGCGTATCGGGTAACTCACCCTGTGTGCCCGGCGGTTCGGACTGCCGGGGCGCCGGAGCATTGGGGAGGCGGCCGTGGCAGTCGTGTTCGACGCGGACTTCACTTCGACCAGGCAGTGGATCGCCGGGCGCAGCAGCGCGTACCCGCGGATGGGGCCGACCAACCGGAGCGACCACAAACTCGACTACCTGAGCCGCCAGTACTGCCCCGGCGGGGTGTTCGCCGCCGTCCGGCGGCCCGCCGGCGGGCTGTGGACCTGCAATCTGCTGACCACCGAGGGCAGTCCGGAGGGCTTCCAGGTCCGCACCGGGGACGTGCTGTCCGCGCAGGTCACCCTGCCCGTCGAGCTGGGCGCCTGGCCGGCGATCTGGACCTGGCGGGACGGTGGCAACGAGGTCGACATGTTCGAGTACCACCCGGACAACCCGGACCTGTTGGAGATCTCCAACCACGTCCGCGGCGGGTTCCGGTACTGGCACGGCGGCAGCGTCGGGATCGAGCCGGGGGCGGCCTTCGGCCTGCGGGTGGTACTCGGTGCGCACTCGGTGGACTGGTACGTCGAGGAGGAGTTGGTCTACGCGGACCTGCACGGGGTGGGGGCCGGCTGGCATGCCTACCTGATCGTCAACCTGTCGGTGGCGGACGGGACTTATCACGACCGGCCGTCGGCCGACGGGCCGGACCGGCTCAGCTGGGTCTGCCACAGCCTGAGGGTCGAGCGCTGAACCGGCGGCGTGGGATTCCACGGCTTCGGACGTCGCGGTCCGTGACCTTGTGGTCCGTGACCTCGCGGTTTTTGAACGTCGCGGATTGTGAACGTCGGGGTTCAGGGTCTCGCGGCGCGGTTCGGGGGCTCATGGTGCGAAGGTCGCGGTGATCGGGCCGCCCGGGCCGGAGCGCTGGAACCAGACCGCCCGGCGGTGCGCTCCGATGTGCGCGGGGTCGGTCACGTACAGGTCGTCGCGCGGGGCCCGCTCGTTGCCCGGGGCGAGTGCCGCGTCCTCGGCCTGGTCGGCGATGGCGCGCAGCAGGGCGGTGGCGGTGGCCTCGGCGGCGGAGGGGGCGATGGCGAGGGCGGTGAGTTCGGTCCAGAGCGCGGTGGACACGTAGACGATCGGGGAGCGGCCGAGCGCCGGGTGGGAGGAGCCGTCGGTGTGGCGGCGGAGCATCCCGGCGGCGACGAGCTGCTCGGGGGAGCGGTGGTCGCCGGGCAGGTGGTGGCTCATGGGTGGCAACGCTACCCCGGTGGTCGGGGGCGTGAGCGCAGGCACGTTTTCTCAGGCTTTCTTGACAGCGCTTTGACCGGTCGCGGGCGCACGATGGTGGTAAGGCGCTGATCACCTCGGACACTCCGCTCCTTCCGTGGAGCCGCTCCCGGGCGCGACGGCACCTCCGGTGGTCCGGCACCTCGGACGGTAGGGCGTCGGTCGCCTCGGCGGGCCCGGTGGGGCCGGAGGAGGAGGTCCAGATGGGGCACTGGCATGGTCACGGGTACGGGCCCGGCCACGGAATCGGCGGTTGGGGCATCGCCGTGATGGCGATCGGCTCGCTGCTGGTCCTGGCGCTGCTGGTGCTCCTGGCCGTCGCGCTGATCCGGTACCTCTCCCGCTCGCGGCAGCGGGTTCCGACCGGCCCCGGGGCCGCGGGCGCCGCCGGCCCGGGGCCGGGTGGGCCGCCCGGTTGGGCACCCGGCCCGTCCCCGGAGCAGGTGCTCGCGGAGCGGTTCGCACGGGGTGAGATCGACGCGGAGGAGTACCGGCACCGATTGGAGACGCTGCGTTCGGCGGACGGGCCGGGCGGCGGCTGACCGGGGGGTGCGCACCGAGGCCCGCCGCACCAGGTGTGCGGCGGGCCTCGGCGGTGTCTGCCGGGTGCGCGTCGGGCTTGCTCGGCAGGCCTGGCTCGCACGGCCTGCGCGTCGTGCGCGGCGCGTTCGTTCGACGAGGCCTGATCGCCCTGCCGAACTTACTCGACGACGAGCTCGACCGGGATGTTGCCCCGGGTGGCGCGGGAGTAGGGGCAGACCTCGTGCGCCTGCTTGACCAGCTGCAGGCCGGTCTCGCCCGCGAGCGCGTCGGGCAGCTCGACGCGCAGCACCACGGAGAGGCCGAAGCCCTCGTCGTCCTTGCCGATCGACACCTCGGCGGTCACCGAGGCCTCGCTGGTGTCCACTCGGGCCTGGCGGCCGACCAGGCCCAGGGCGCTGGCGAAGCAGGCGGCGTAGCCGGCCGCGAACAGCTGCTCGGGGTTGGTGCCCTGGCCGCTGCCGCCGAGTGCGGGCGGCATCGCGAGAGCGAGGTCGAGCTGGCCGTCCGAGCTGACGGCGCGGCCCTCGCGACCGTTGGCAGTGGCGGCGGCGGTGTAGAGCGCGTCCATGGTGGTGTCCCTTCGTGTTGCTGCTCGTCTCGCGGGGTGCGGGTCGTGGATCGCCGTGCGCGGATCGTGCCGCTCGGGTGGCTGCCTGGCGGCCCGCTGTCTGCTCGACAAGTAGAGCACGCAATTCAATTGCGCACAACTCAATGGCGTGATTGCGATCGGTACCATGGCTCCATGACCACGCTCCCGGGCATGGCGGACGAGGAACTGCTCCGCCTCGACCAGCAGATCTGCTTCTCGCTCAATGCCGCCTCGCGCGCCTTCGGCGGTGTCTATCGGGTCCTGCTCCGGGATCTCGGGCTCACTTATCCGCAGTACCTGGTGATGCTGGTGCTCTGGGAGGACGGCCAACTGCCCGTCAAGCGGATCGGTGAGCGCCTGCGGCTCGACTCCGGCACGCTCTCCCCGCTGCTCAAGCGGCTGGAGGCGGCCGGACTGGTACGCCGCGAGCGCAGCCCGGAGGACGAGCGCTCGGTGACCGTCAGTCTCACGCCCGAGGGATCCGTGCTGCGCGAGCGGGCCGGGCAGGTGCCGCGCCGGCTGCTCGCGGCGACCGGGCTGCCGGTCGAGGACCTGGCCGCGCTGCATGAGCTGCTGGAGCGGGTGACCGGCGCGCTGGACTCGGCGGTGGTGGAGCCCGCGCCGTAGGGCTGTCGTGTGGGCGTCGGTCCCGGCGCCGGCCCCAGTGTCGGTGTCGGTGTCGGTGTCGGCGCCGGTGTCGGCGCCGGTGTCGGCGTCGCGGAGCTGTGGTGCGGGCTTGGTGCGGGGCCGCCGATGGGCTTGTCAAGCCGGGCCTCGACGGGGTGTGATCTGGATCACGTTGCGACCGTCGGGTGGCCGCCCGGGCACTCGAAAGGGCAGGTCAGCGGCGCTGTTCGGAAGTGAACGGAAACGGTCGCCAATTGTCCGCCCGATCCGGTCAACAACCCGGGCCTCCCGGACGGTTACACCACGAGCCCCCGAGGGGCCGTCGGCGTGCCACCCGGTGGGCCGGCCAGCTGACCCAGGAAGAGGGGGCGCGTGTGAACAATCCCGGGCCGGGCGAGGAACGGAGCCTGCGGGCGGACCCGCGCGACGACCTGCCGACCGACTTCGAGGCCTTCTTCACCCGCGAGAACTCCGGGTACCTCCGCTACGCCCAGCAGCGACTGCGCCACCGCGAAGACGCCCAGGACGCCGTTCAGAACGCCGGCACCACGCTCTACCGGAACTGGCGCAGGGCGCTGGCCAGTGAGGACCCGCAGGCCTTCGCCTTCAAGATCGTCAAGGACGCGGTGGTCGACGTCATGCGCGAGCGTCGCCGCACCGAGCGCAAACGGCTGCGGGTGATCGCCCAGCGCCGCCCCGACACCAGCCAGGACGAGCTGGAGGAGCTCGCCGAACTGGATGCCCTGGACTGGGCCATGGAGGAGCTCGCGCGGGCCGCGCCGGTCCAGTCCGACGTGGTCCGGCTGCGCCAGGCGGGCCTGTCCTACCACGACATCGGCCGGGCGCTCGGCATCGCGCACACCACCGCCCGCACCTACTACAGCCTCGGGCGGCGTCACCTGGAGTACCTGCTGGAGCACCCGGACGACGGGCAGCCGACATGAGGATCGCCGAGCTGCTGCGCGCGCACGCCGCCGAGCTGGACCGGGAGTTCCGCGACCACGATCCGGCGGCCTTCACCCGTCGGCTGGCTGAACGGCTCGCCGACGCCCGACGCTCCGCCCCGACCGTGCGCGAGCGTCCGGCCCGCCCGCCCGCAGCCGCCCGGCCACCGCACGTCCCGGCTTCGGGGGAGCACCTCTGGGCCGGGGGGCGGTCCGAACTGCGTCGCGACCTCCGGCGCGATCTGCGGCACCTGTGCGCGGGTGTGGCGGGAGCGGTGGAGCCGGCGGAGCTGGCCCTGGACCTCGAACTCGCCGAGAAGACGGCCCTGCGCACGCTCGGCTGCCTGCTCTACGGCATGGGCCGTACGGCGGACGGGGTCTTCTGGTGGCGGATCGCCGTCCAGTACGGCGACCAGCTGGCCGTCCACTGCCTGGCCGTGCACTACGCCGCCGAGGGCGAGCGGGGCGCCGCGGCGCGCTGGGCCGCCGAGGCCGAGGACCTCAGCGGCCCTGGGCGGCTGCCGGAGCTGGCCCCGGAGGTCCGGCCGAGCGGCGCGGCCGAGCTGGCGCGACGGCTGGCGGAGCGGTACGACGGGGAGATCCTGCTGACCGTGCGGGACGCGGTGGCGGCGGGGGCGAGTGGTGGCGGCGACGCGGGCGCCGGCGGCGGGCGGCTGGGTGTGCGGACGGTGCGGGGGCGCGGAGTGGTGCGGATCCGGTGACGGCGCCGGGGCGCTGGCGGCGACCAGGGTCCGGGCGGTGAGGGTCCGGGCGGTGAGGGTTCGGGCGACCAGGGTCCGGGCGGTGAGGGCGCGGACGGCGAGGTGCCGGAGTCGGGGTCCGGCCGTTCGCGCGCGGGTCGTGTTCAGGTGAGGCCGGAAAGGGCGTCGCCCAGGTAGGCGGCGCCGAGCACCACCGGGACGGCGGTCATGATCGCCGCGTTGTGCGCGGCCGTCCAGGCTCGCCACTCGCCGAGGGCACGGATCGAGCGGTCGTTGCCGCGCCGGTGGACGGTGAGCGGCAGCAGGGTGCCCAGCGAGCCCAGCAGCACCATCAGGGCGGCGGCCACGGCCTTCGCCCCGGTGCCGCTCGGACTGGCGGCGATCGAGGCGGCGCCGCCGACGGCGGGGATCAGGGTCTTCGGGTGGGCCGTCACCAGGGCCACGGCGAGGCCGACGGACCGGGCGGCGGTGAGCCGGTCGATCCCCAGGAGCCAGGTCGGCGGCGCGATCACGTGCCCCGGTCTCGGGCGGTCGCGCCACTGCTGCGCGGCGAGGAGGAGGAGCAGGGCGCCGAGGGCGAGCTTCAGCCAGGACGACCAGGTCGGCCTGCCGTCGTCCGGGTTCAGCGCGCCGCCCACCGTCAGGACCACGGTCTCGACCGCTGCCAGACCGAGCACCCAGCCGGCGGTGAAGGCGAGCCCGTTGGTCCGGCCGCGCGGCGAGGCGAGGATCAGGAGCACGGCGATCAACGGCAGCGGGCTGAGCGCGACCGCCACCGCCGAGGCCAGCATCGGACCGATCGCCTCGCCCATTTCAGGACCTGCCTTCCCGTCGCCGGGCGCCGTCCGCCATTCAGCTACCGCCGGCGGCGGCGCGCACGGCCGGTGGGCCGTTCGGGTGAAGAGCGGCGGACGGAGCAGGGCCGCCGCACCGGTGTGGTGCGACGGCCCTGCGCAGGGTGCGTCCGTCGGCGGTGTCAGCCGGCTGGGTCAGTCGGCTGACACCGCCGGCAGGATCAGTCGGTGCCGGACTCGATCGCCGCGTGGTCGAGTGCGGTGGACTCCGCCTCGTCGCCGGTGCCGGCGGCGATCGGCGCCGCGCCGCCCGGGGCGAGCTCGCCGATCAGGCCGCTCCACGGGGCCAGCTGGCCGTGGCCCGCGTACTGCTCCAGCTTGCTGCGGGAGTCGGCGATGTCCAGGTTGCGCATGGTCAGCTGGCCGATCCGGTCGTCCGGGACGAAGGCGGCGTCGACGCTGCGCTCCATCGACAGCTTCTCGGGGTGGTAGCTGAAGTTCGGGCCCTGGGTGTCGATCACCGAGTAGTCCTGGCCACGCCGCAGCCGCAGGGTCACGCTGCCGGTGACGGCCTGGCCGACCCACTTCTGCAGGCTGTCGCGCAGCATCAGCGCCTGCGGGTCGAACCAGCGGCCCTCGTACAGCAGCCGGCCGAGCCGGCGGCCCTGGGTGTGGTAGGTGGCGAGGGTGTCCTCGTTGTGGATCGCGTTCAGGAGGCGCTCGTAGGCGGTGTGCAGCAGCGCCATGCCCGGGGCCTCGTAGATGCCGCGGCTCTTGGCCTCGATGATGCGGTTCTCGATCTGGTCCGACATGCCCAGGCCGTGCCGCCCACCGATGACGTTGGCCTCGTGCACCAGCTCGACGGCGGTGCCGAACTCACGGCCGTTGATCCGGACCGGACGGCCGAACTCGAAGTCGACGGTGACGTCCTCGGTCCGGATCTCCACGGCCGGGTCCCAGAAGGCGACGCCCATGATCGGGGCGACGATCTCCATCGAGGTGTCCAGGTACTCCAGGCGCTTGGCCTCGTGGGTGGCACCCCAGATGTTGGCGTCGGTGGAGTAGGCCTTCTCGGCGGAGTCCCGGTACGGGAGGTCGCGCTCGGCCAGCCACTCGGACATCTCCTTGCGGCCGCCGAGCTCGGTGACGAACGCCTGGTCCAGCCACGGCTTGTAGATCCGCAGGTTGGGGTTGGCGAGCAGACCGTAGCGGTAGAACCGCTCGATGTCGTTGCCCTTGTAGGTGGAGCCGTCGCCCCAGATGGACACCTCGTCCTCCTGCATGGCGCGCACCAGCAGGGTGCCGGTCACGGCGCGGCCGAGCGGGGTGGTGTTGAAGTAGGTCTGCCCGGCGGAGCGGATGTGGAAGGCGCCGCAGGCGAGGGCGGCCAGGCCCTCCTCGACCAGCGGGGCCCGGCAGTCGACCAGCCGGGCCTGCTCGGCGCCGTACGCGCGGCCACGGGCCGGGACGTCGGCGAGGTTCGGCTCGTCGTACTGGCCGATGTCGGCCGTGTAGGCGTACGGGACGGCGCCGTGCTCGCGCATCCACGCGACCGCGACGGAGGTGTCCAACCCACCGGAGAATGCGATGCCGATCCGTTCACCGACCGGCAGCTTGCTCAAGACCTTCGACATGCTTGCACCCTTGACCCACCCGCGCGGCGCGGGCTCCTGATTTAGCGACGTGTGAGGGAATTCGGCGTATTCGATCCGATGCCCGCACTCTGGCATAGGTTTGCAGAGTAGCGCAAGAGAATACGGAGGTGTGGGTCGGGGTGGCTGCTTGCCGTGCCGCTTCCCGTCCGTCGCTGATCTGGGCAACTGGGCTGGAGCGGGCGATGGTTGAGATGGGTTGGAGGCCGGGACGGGTGTCGAGGGGCGGCTCGGGAGGTGGGGTGGATTTTTTCGGGGGAGGCGGGTCTTGGGGTCGTCGGGGCCGGCCGGGTGCTTCCGAGGGTGGTGCGGGGAGGGGCGTCCGGAGACGGCGGCGGGCCGGACTCCCGAGGGGGGGAGCCCGGCCCGCCGTGGTCGGGGCGGTGTGGAGGTCAGGGTTTGCGGCCGCTGCTGTGGGCCGGTTCGCGGTCGGGGTCTTGGCCGGGTCCGCTGTCGGGCGTTCGGAGGGCGCGGGCGCGGACCCAGGCGGTGCGGGAGGCGAGCACGCCGAGCCCGAGGGCGACCAGGTGGCCGGCGTCGGCCAGTTGCTGGTTCACCGCCCAGGCGGTGGCCAGCGCCAAGGCGAGGGCCGACAGGCCGTAGCGGCGCAGCGGGCGCGGGCCGAGGGCGAGCAGACAGGCGACGGTGGCGACCAGTCCGTAGCTGATCCCGACGTCCCGGGCCCGGGAGAGCGCGCCGGGGATCCGGGCGGTCACCATGACCCACATGGCGCCCTCGGTGAGCAGGGTGGCACCCAGGTGCCCGAAGGCGAAGACGGCGCCCGCGCGGGCCGGGCCCCACCGCCACTCGGCGAGGCCCAGGGCGACGGCGACGGCGGCGATGCCCGCCCAGGCCGGGACCCCGTCGACCACCAGGCCGCTGGTGAACATCGTCCACCACTTGCCCACCTCCATGTGGTGGACGTTGCTGCTGTTGTGCCGGACGAACCGGGCCCGCGCGGCGTGGCTCTGGTTGGCCAGCCAGGAGGCGGTGACGGTCAGCAGGATGACGTAGACCGTGGTGAGCCACAGACGGAGGGCGGCTCCGAGTGCAGGGTGTCGGGCGGTGACGGCGTCGGTCGGTCTCGTCGTTCCGAGGCGGTCCCTCATCGTGCCTGGCGCCCTTGCTGTCTCGTTCCTCAGGTACCGGCAGCTCCGCGGGAGGCCGGAGGCCCAGCCTACGTCAGTCGGGGACGGTGGCCGCGCCGGTGGAAGGCCGTCCGGGGCGGGGAGGGCCGGTGGGGGCCGGTGCGGGCCCGGGCCGGATCACCCGAACGGGCCACCGCAGCGGCGGGCGGTGGTGCGGACGGGCGAGGGTGGGGAGGGACCGTCGAGGAGGCGCCGATGTCCGGCTGCACCACCGAGGTGCCCCAGACGCACCGGCGGCGCTGGTGGGCTCGCGCGGCCCGTGCGGCCCGTGCGACGTGGGCCTATGTGCGGTGCGCCCCCGGTACCTACGTCTGGCTGGCGATCCTGCTGATCACCACCCAGGTGATCCGCCACGTCGACACCGCGACCGCCGACCGCATCCTGGAGCGGCGCTCGACCAACCTGCACCACCTTCGGGTCTCGCCGGTCCGGGTGCTGGCGACCAGTGCGCTGTGGATCGCGGGTGGCGGATGGCTGAGCTACTTCGCGCTCTACAACATCTTCCACGTGCCCGCCGAGCGCTGGCTCGGCACGCTGCGCTGGATCTCGGTGGCGATGCTGGCGCACGTCGGGGCGACGTACCTCAGTGAGGGCGTCCTCGGGTGGGCGATCCACCGTGGCCTCGCCGCGCCGAAGGCCGTCTACACGCTCGACTACGGCGTCAGCTACGCGCTCGCCGGGGTGATCGGGGTGCTCGCCTACCTGATCGTGCGGCCCTGGCGGTACCTCTACCTGGCCGGGGTGCTCATCGTCTACGGCGTGCGTGCGCACCAGAGCCGGGACTACACCAGCATCGGGCACCTGAGCGCGGTGCTGATCGGGCTCGCCTGCTATCCGCTGACCCGGGACCGGCCGGGGGTCTTCGATCCGGTCGCCTCGGTGCGGGGGCTCCGGCAGCGGATCCGCAGGAAGTGATCGATCATCAGGAGTGGTCGGCCCCAGGGCATTCGGTGAATGCCAACTGTTCGAAACAGTAGGGCTCTTACCCGCTTCTTACCGTGTTGACCTTCCCCGGACCGGGCTGACCGGCCAGGCTTACCCCCTGTTTCGCCGGGGCCGCGCGACCGCGCGGCCGGCCACAGGGGAGGACCGCACTCGTGCCCACCAGGCAACGACGACGGCTGCTGTTGAGCGCCGTCACGCTCACCGCCGTCGGACTGACCACCACCCAGGCGCTCGCCGCGCCGTCCGCGCCGCCGACACCGCAGCCCTGGCAGGTGCGGCACCAGGCGGACATCGGAAAGCAGCACGCCCAGAAGGTCCAGGGCAAGAGCGCCCTCTCGACCTTCAGTCCCAAGGCCGAGACGGAGGCCGGGGACGGCGGCGACGAGGCGGAGAACTCCGCCGAGGGCGTCGCCCAGTACACCGAGGCCCGCACCGCGCCCGGCGTGGTCGCGCCGGGCGCCTACGGCGCGGCCTGGTCGCAGCTGCAGTCCATGCCGCACACGGACGGGCACTGGGACCACGTCACCGACAAGCCGTACAACTCCGACGACCCGCGCTACCGCGACGTCAACTCCAACTCCGCCGGTGGCGCCGGGCTGGTGTCCGGCCGGATCACCGGCATCGCGGCGGACAGCGACGGTTACGTCTACGCCGGTGGTGCCAACGGCGGTGTTTTCCGCTCCCGGACGGGCGGCGGGAACTGGGAGCCGATCGCGGACAAGCTGCCGACGCTGTCGACGGGCACGCTGAACCTGGACGAGGGCGGGCGGCTCTGGTACGCCACCGGCGAGTCGAACACCGGCGCCACCTCGTACGTCGGCACCGGCGTCTATCTGCTGTCCGACCCGAAGCACGGCAAGTTCCAGCCCGGGAACCGGGTCGGTGGGGCCGAGCTGGAGTCGACGATCATCCACGCGCTGCGTTTCGGCGGCGGCAGGGTGTGGGCGGCGACCAGCCGGGGTGTGTGGAGCCACTCGACCACGGACCTGTCGGGGCCGTGGACGCTGGAGTTCGCGCCCAACCCCGAGTACCTGCCGGGTGGTTCGAAGGCCGGCGACCCGAGCGCGCCGTACAAGAACATCGCCAACGACATCGCGATCGACCCCAAGGACCCGTCCAAGGTGGTCCTGGCGGTCGGCTGGCGCGGCGGCGACACCTACAACGGCTTCTACAGCAAGGCGGCGGACGGCAGTTGGCAGCGGGCCTCGTCGCTCGGTGACCTGCCGACGGACGCGGCGAACGTCGGCAACGTGACCTTCGCGCGGTCGGCGGACGGCTCGCGCTACTACGCGATCGACCAGTCGCCGGACGTGATGGCGCACAACCCGGACACCGGCCTCAAGGGCATCTACGTCTCCAAGTCCGGTTCGCCGTCCGGTCCGTGGACGCTGATCGCGGACAAGGACAAGCTCAAGGGATCGGGCTCCGCCCTCCAGGACCCGGGCTACCAGCCGGGCATCCAGTCCTGGTACAACCAGTCCCTCCAGGTGGACCCGGCCAACCCGGACCACGTCTACGCGGGCCTGGAGGAGGTCTTCGAGACCACCGACGGCGGCGCCAAGTGGGCCACCGTGGGGCCGTACTGGAACAACGGCTTCCCGTGCTGGAGCATCGACCCGGCCAAGCAGACCGGTGACTGCTCGCCCACCACCCACTCCGACCAGCACGCCGTCGCCTTCGGCAGCTACCAGGGCAAGGTCAACGTCTACGTCGGCAACGACGGCGGCATCTACAAGCGCCCGGGCAACGGGCAGTTGGACGCCTGGGGCCACGGCAAGGACTGGACGCCGCTCAACGACGGCACCATGGACACCCTGCAGTACTACTCGGTCGGCATCGGCAAGGACCCGGCTGACCGCTCCGGCAAGGGCGTCATCGTCAGCGGCGGCCTGCAGGACAACGGCGAGTCGATCCTGCGCGCCCACGACAAGGTGATGGGCTCCAACTTCGGCGGCGACGGCGGCGACACCCTGGTCGACCCGAACAACGGCTGCAACATCGCCGAGGAGTACGTCTACCTCGACATGTGGGTCACCCAGAACTGCGCGGTGAACGACGGCAGCTGGACGAAGGACCCGAGCAAGGCCACCTCCTTCGAGGTCGCCCCGCCGGACAAGGACACCAACTCCGCCCGCTTCATCGCGCCGATCACCAGCGACCCGAAGGACACCAACACCTGGATCGCCGGCGGTCAGCACGTCTGGGTCCAGCACAAGGGCTACGCGATCCGCAGCGGCAGCGAGTGGACCAGCGCGTACGACCTGGGCGCCGGCCACGTCGCCACGGCGGTCGCGACGGTCAACGGCACCGTGTACGCGGGCTGGTGCGGCCCGTGCAACAACCAGGGCTTCAGCCGTGGCATCGCGGTCGGCAAGACCGACGGCACCGGCTGGCACCAGCTGAACCTGCCGGTCGACGGCACCCTGCCGAACCGCTACATCAGCTCGTTCGCCGTGGACGAGAACGACGCCCGGCACGTGTTCGTCGCGATCAACGGCTTCTCGCGGACCTGGACCGAGGGCCCCGGCGCGGGCAACGGCCACCTCTTCGAGACCCACGACGGCGGCGCCACCTGGACCGACGTCTCGGCCAACCTGCCCGACGTCCCGGCGACTTCGGTCAAGATCCTGCCGAACGGCGGGCTGGCGCTGGGCACCGACCTCGCCGCCTTCTACCGCGCGCCGGGCGAGACCGACTTCTCGGTGCTCGGCCGCAACCTGCCCACCAACTCGGTGCAGCAGCTCAAGACCGGCCCGGACGGCCGCCTCTACGCCGCCACCTTCGGGCGCGGCATCTGGTCGATCAACCCGCGTGAGCTGGACGAGGACAACGACAACCAGCACTGACCAGCCAGTGATCTGACCGGTGCCCGGCCTGCGCTCAACGAGCAGGCCGGGCACCTGCGTTGTGGGGCTCCCGTGGGCGGGTCATGAGCGGAAACGTGGAAGGAATCCGGTGCGGCGCTTGACCCGATCGGAATCCTAGAAGGGAAAACGCTCCAGGACATGGCAGAGCAAGAACTCAATGAACTCGGTGAGGATCACGATGTCCACCTTTCCGGGGTGCTAGAGCGGCGACAGGGCAGGCAGGGCTCCGGAGTATCAAGGTCCGATGCTCGAACTTCCGCCGACCTACCGGGCGTCACCTCAGGACTTCCCAGTCTCCGGTAGGCATCCGAGAAGCGCTCACGGCGATCGGCTGAATGGCCGGTGGCCCCCACGATCAGGTAGGTCCCGGAGGGCTGACCCGCTCGGCAGGGGCTGGGGTGATGCGGCTGTCTGCCGGTACCGCCGCAACCTTTCGTGCCCAGCTCACTCCCCGTCCCACGAAGACCGCGTCGCCCGACCGCCCAGCGAGCCGAGTACGCGGCGAGGAACACCCGCACACCCTCGTCGGCCAGCCGTTCGAGTCCGGCCGGGGTCTGGTTGTCGTCGTGGCCGAAGAACATGGCGCGGTCCATGGGGGTGGCCAGGACGAGCCATGCGAAGTGACCGGCGGCGAGCACCGGATCGTCCAGTCGCAGCAGCCCGCGTGCCGCGAGGTGCTGGAAGCAGGCCGCCAGGGCGGCGATGGTCCGCTCGGGCGCGCGCCGGTAGTAGTCGGCCGCCACCTCGGGGAAGCGGCCGGCCTCCGCGATGAGCAGCCGGCGCAGTTGCAGTCCTTCGGGTGCAGTCCTTCGGGCTGGATGACGGTGGTGATGTAGCGCCGGGCGAGTCCGGTCAGGTCCCGATCGAGGTCATCGGTGTCGCGCAGTGCGTCGATGGCATCGACGAACAGGCCGACCTTGCTGCTGGCGTTGAGGATGACGGCTCGACCTGCACCGGCCGGTCCTGGTGGGGCAGTCGCTGGGCGGCCGCACCGCCATGCTCATCGCCGCCGCGCACCCCGAACTGCTGGGCGGGCTCGTCCTCGTCGAGGCGGGACCAGGTGGCCCCAACCCGACCGTGCAGGCCGAGATCGGCGCAGCGCTCGACGCGTGGCCGACGCCGTTCCCCTCGCGCCGGGCCGCCGTCGAGTTCTTCGGCGGCGGCGCTGTCGGCGAGGGCTGGGCGGCGGGCCTGGAAGAGCGAGGCGGCGGCGGGTGGCCGCGCTTCGACCGTGACGTGATGGTCGAAGCGCTGACGGAGAATGCCCGGCGTTCCTTCTGGGACGAGTGGACGAGTATCGCCTGCCCGACGCTGGTCGTCCTGGGTCAATCGGGCATCGTCCCCCCGCACGAGACGGAGGCCATGCTCCAACGGCGCCCCGGGGTGGTGGCCATGAGTGTCCCGGCGGCGGGGCACGACGTCCACCTGGAACACCCCGAGATCCTCTGCCAGGTGCTTCAGGACTTCCTCGAACGGGTCGCCGTGCGCTGAGGGACACTCCGGCCGTAGCAGGGCGGCCCGATCGGGGCCGCCCCACCGCAGGAGGGCGTCAATCCAGGGTGTGCTCCAGCCAGTCGAGCACGATGCCGTTGCGCACCTGCGGTGCCATCGGGGCGCAGTGGTCGCCGGCGCCCTGGGCCGTGGTGAGGACGGTGTGCTGTTTGGGACAGCGGAGGAGGTCGTAGAGCAGGGTGTCCTGGCCGGGGATGAGGGACTCGTCCTCGTAGCCGAGAACCAGGGTGGGGCAAGCCACCAGGTGGGCCACGTCGTCGCAACGGAACCGGCGGATGGTGTCGGCGAGTTGCCAGAGGTCCTGGGGTGCCCGGCCGGCGCGGGCGTCGCGGAGGAACCGGGGGCCGAAGATCTCGGCGCGCTTGGCGAGCAGTGGGGTGGCGGGGCCGAGGTCCGGGAGGACGGTCCGCTGCCAGTGGCGGTTGACGGTCTCGCGGTCGGGACCGTCGGCCAGGCGGCGCCAGATCTCGGGCCAGGCCGGCCAGTTGTCCACGGCACCGGGGTCGGCGACCACGGCGGCGAGGCGGGGTTCGAAGGCGGCGGCCCGGATGGCGAGGATGCCGCTCATGCTCCAGCCGGTCATGGCGATCCGGTCGGGGTCGACCAGCGGCGAGCGGAGGAGGTGGTCGATGACGGGGCGGACGACGTGTTCCCAGTCGGGACGGAACGGGATGCCGTGCTCGAACAGCAGGCTGCCCTGGCCGGGGCCTTCCAGGATCAGGGCGTTCCAGCCGCGTTCGACCGCCGCGCAGGCTCCGAAGGCGTAGAGGTCGACGCTCTGGGCGTCACTGCCGTTGACCAGGACGAGGGTGGGGCGACGCCGGGGCCGGCCCGGGGGAGTGAGGAGGTAGGCGGGCAGTCCGAGGTCCCCGTACGGGATGCGCAGCCGCCGCACGGGCGGGTCGAGGAGTTCGCCGGCGCGGTGCCAGCAGGCCTGCATCTCGGCGAAGACTGCCGGTTCGTCGGCGGGCCGGGCGCTGCCGAGGACGGAGAACAGCGCCAGGGAGAGGTACTTGGCGGCGCGCAGGTAGCCGTCGCGGGCGGTCGTTGAGCGGCCGGAACCCAGGGCGGATTCGGCGGCGGCAGCGGTGCGGCGGCCGAGGGCGAGGAACTCCTCGTGGTAGGTCCGGCCGGACAGGCCGGCCCGGTTGATGCGGTCGACGGCGGCCAGGACTGCGCCGGCCTCGGCGAGGCGGTAGGCGGTGGCGCCCAGGGCCGCGCGGGTCTGGAGGTCGAGGTTGGGTTCGGGGAAGAGCAGTAAGCGGTCGGTGGCGGTGGTGGTGGTCACGGGAGGGTCCGTTCCGGTCAGGCCCGCAGGCCGTGGCGTTTGGTGTACCCGAGGTGGAAGAGGAACAGCGGTACGGCGATGACCGGCCAGCAGGCGTGCATGGCCGCTGGGGCGGCGTCGACGGGCAGCAGGTAGGCGAAGGCGAGTTGGGCGAGTGCGTTGAGCAGGCTGGCCGCGCCCCACGCCGTGGTGAGGACCCGCAGGCCGTGGCGGAAGGCGGCGTCCTGGTCCCAGCGGCCCGCCCAGGCGCGCAGCCCGTCCTCACCGGCCTTGAGCTGGACGAACGAGCGGAAGACGACCATCAGGGCCGGGCGCCCGTAGCCGACCGAGGCGAGCAGCCAGACGCCGATCAGTCCGCCGAGCATGCCTGTCCAGGCTTCGCGGATCAGCAGGGTGCGGGGGTCTCCGGTGAGTACGGAGAGGACCAGCCCGAGCCCGATCATGCTGAGGATCAGCAGGGCGAGGAAGTCGACCCGGCGGGTGCGGACCAGCCGGACGACGACGGTGGCCGCCGGTATCGCGGCCGACCAGAGCAGGGCCCACCACTGGTCCACGCCGGCGAGACGCAGTCCGTAGTAGAGGCCGAGCGGCAGGAGGAGGTCGAGCAGCAGCGGTAAGAAGGCCGTGGTCCGGCGGGGAGCGGCATGGACGGTCATGACGCGGCCTCGTGCCTGGTCGCGAGGTCGAACAGCGTGACCAGCTCGCGTCCGTAGGCGCGCGGGTCGAAGTCGCCGCCGACGGCGAGCCGGTTGGCGGCCGCGTCGATCGAGGCGCGGATCGCGGTGGCCATCGCCTCGGCGTCGAACGAGCGGAAGGCGCCGCTGTGCTGGCCGTCCCGCAGGTGCTGCACCAGCAGGGCGGCGGGGGTGTCGAAGCCGGCCGTGCTGACCAGCGGGGTGCCGTCCTCGCGGCGGGCGTTGGCGAGGACGTCCACCAGCGCGCGCATCTCGACCGGGTGGTCGGCCATGAACTCCAGGTTGGCCTCGATGTAGGCGGCCAGCATCGCGCCCGGTTCGCGGTGGGCGCGGATGCGAGGCTGCATGAAGACCCGCACCTGCTCCTGGACGGTGTCGACGACGGCCTGGAAGAGGTCCTCCTTGTCGTCGAAGTGGTACGAGATCAGTCGCACGCTGGAGAGCTTGGCCCGCTTGGCGATCTGCGCGAACGAGGCGCGGGCGTAGCCGAGTTCGGCGACGGTTCCGATCGTGGCGGCGACGATCTGGACGCGTCGGGCGTCGGTGGTGAAGCTCCGGCCGCCTGTCGGAGGGGCGTCGGCGGCACTTGCGCCGTGGGGATTTACTCGCATGAGTAAAAAGTAACACGGGTCGGCAAATTGGCGGGCGAAAAATGGCCCCGCCGCGTCCGGGTACGGATCTACGGCGGGGCGGAGCGCCGGCGGTGCCGGTGGTGCCAGCTGTGCCAGCGGTGTCAGGGATGTCAGGGGCGCAAGGGCGCCCGGGCGATCAGGACGGGCTGGAAGAAGCCGGTCTCGGCCGGCTGCGCCCAATCGATCCCGGCGAGGCCCGCCTCGGTGGCAAAGCCGCTCAACTGCTCCTGGGTGAGCGCCCAGTAGGTGGACCGGCGGACCGCGACCTGCCACTGACCGGCCTCGTCCGGTAGCAGCCGGAACAGTTCCAGGTCGTACCGCTCGCCGTCCTCGTGCCACTGCCAGAGCTGGAAGATGACCGACCGCCGCCCGTCCCGCTCGGCGGTCTGCGGCGCGGTGGAGCTCGGCCGGGCGCGGCGCAGCTCGTCGTACGGACGGGTGGTGACCAGCAGCAGCCCGCCGGGGCGCAGGACCCGGCCCATCTCGCCCAGCGCGGCGCGGACGTCCTCGGCCGTGAGCAGGTGGGGCAGCGCGTTGTCGGCGCAGACCACGACGTCGAACCGCGCTGCTGGGAAAGGCAGTTCGCGCATGTCCGCGGCCGCGGTGGGCAGCTGGAGTCCGCGTGCGCCGGCCTCGGCGGTGGCCCGGGCTGCGGAGACCCGGCTGAGGTCGGTGCCGGTGACCTGGTGACCGAGCCCGGCCAGGCCGATCGCCTGGGTGCCGATGCCGCAGGCGCAGTCCAGGACCTCGACGGGGCGGTCGCCGAGCCGCTCGCGGATCAGGGCGTCCAGCGCGGTGCCCTGGCGGGCGAGCGAGGCGTTCCAGTCGGCGTAGAGCAGGTGGTAGTCGTCGGCGAAATCGTCGTAGAAGCGACTGAGGGGGGATCGGGTCATGGCGTCGGGTTCTCCACGGGCGAGTTCATGGGTGGTCCTCCGATAGGCCGGCGCGCGGTCGGGCGAGCCTTCGAACAGCGCAGGCACGGCTCGATGGCGGCTATCCTCGCCCAGGCGTACCGGCGCGGAGTACCGGTTTTCGGATCGCAGACGGGGGCTGAACCGTGGAACCAGTGCTGGACGGGGACCAGTTGGACGGGCTGCGCCCGCTGCTGGAGTCGGCGGACGCGATCCTGGGCTACGAGCCGAACGCGCCCGAGCACGGCTTCGCGGACCGGTGCTGGGTCCTGCACACCCTGCGGGTGGACGGCCGACGGGTGCGCTGGGCCGAGGCCCTGGCCGGGGCCGGGCGGCGGCTCGCGGACTGGCCGCACACCCTGTCGTACCTGACGGTCGACAGGGAGCGCGTCCCCCTGGCGGGCGAGGTGGAGTACCCGCAGCTCGGCGCGCCGGACCGGGACTGCCTGACGCGGCTGGTGGAGGTGCTCGCCCGGCAGAGCGCCGACGGGCCGGCGACGGCCTGCTGCTTCGCCTCGGCGGGCATCGAGGCGGTGGGGGATCCGGTGGCGGCCCACCGCGGTCGACTGGACGGGGCACCGGCCCACCACGACGCCCGCCCGCAGGGACGTCAGTTCCCCGCGCACTGGTGGCCCGCGGACCGCTCCTGGTTCGTCCTCACCAACTGGGACCTCAGCGCCACCGAGGTCTTCGGCCCGCCCGAACTGATCGCCGACCTGCTCGCCGACGCCGAACTGGAGGCCGTCCGCCACCCGGCCATCGCGGAGACGCCGGACGGCGCGGCCCGGTGGCCGGAGTGATCGAGCTTCCGGAGGGCTCCTGGTGGGACTGGGACGTGTACTCCTGGCGCCCGGGCGAGCTGCGCCTGGCCGCCGACCACGACCTCTCCTACCACCACAACCTGGAACTGGTCTTCGCCGACCCGCTGTACGTCCGCTGCCCGGGGTTCTTCCAGGACCCGGTGTTCCGTGCGCCCACGCCCGAGGAGCGGTGGTCGGTCGAGCGGCAGTGCGGCGAGGCGCCGGGCGTGCTGGTGGCCTTCGAGGCGGACGGCGGCGGCCCGGAGCCGGTGAGCGGGCTGATCGCGGCCGCAAGCGTGGAGGTGCGGGTCGGGACCGTGCTGCGGTACGCGCCCGGAGGCGGGGCGAAATGAGCTGGCCGGGCGGAGGAGGTACCGGAATGATGCGGGGATGCGCACCTTCGAAGAGCTGATCGCCGAGGCCGAGTCCGTGTCCGTGGACGGCTGGGACTTCTCCTGGCTGGAGGGCCGGGCCACCGAGGAGCGGCCCTCCTGGGGCTACCAGCGGCTGCTGGCCGGGCGGCTGGGGGCGACGGCGGCCGCCCTGGACATCCAGACCGGCGGCGGCGAGGTGCTCGCCGGCGCCGTACGGCTGGGCGGGTGCCCGCCCGTGCTGGCGGCCACCGAGTCCTGGCCGCCGAACCTGGCCCGCGCCACCGAGCTGCTGCACCCGCTGGGCGCGGTGGTGGTCGCCGACCCGGACGAGCCGCCACTGCCCTTCGCGGACGAGGCCTTCGACCTGGTCAGCAGCCGGCACCCGGTCCGGGCCTGGTGGTCGGAGATCGCCCGGGTGCTGCAGCCCGGCGGCGCGTACTTCGCCCAGCACGTCGGCCCGGCGTCCGCCTTCGAGCTGGTCGAGTACTTCCTCGGACCGCAGCCCGAGGCGCGCGAGGGCCGCCGCCCCGAGGTGGAGGGGGCGGAAGCGCGGGCGGCCGGGCTGGAGGTGGTGGACCTGCGCTCGGAGCGACTGCGGATGGAGTTCCACGACATCGGCGCGGTGGTGTACTTCCTGCGAAAGGTGATCGACCGATCCGGTGTCCGCATCCTACAGACCCGGAAGAGCCGAGAGAAGTCGGGAAGGTCCGGCGGCTATCTGCCGCTGTCAGTGCGAGCACCATTTATCCACGCGACGGTTCGAAAAGCGCTCTGACCTGCAGAGACGTCCCGTGCAGTCCCACACCGAGATCTCTTCAACAGGCGTTGGGCGGCCGGCTGGAGCCAGCGCGATGGGACCCATGGACCTCCGGCTGGGGGCTTTCACGGGAGAGGATGCCGAGAGCGATCGAGTCTCACGTCTGGGCTTGTTGGACAGGGTCTGCTCGTACCTACGCTGACCTATTGCTGACCGTAACTGATGGACCATCAGGTGCGCGCTGTGGCCACAATAAGCAACCAGTCCTGAAGGTTGACTGTCCGGCCATAGGACTGTGTCCGATGGCGATGGCCCCTGGCGGGAGCGACGGCACGGACGCCCCCCGTCGCAAGCCCCGTCGGCTCTACGCGGACCGGGGTTACGACTTCGGCAAGTACCGCCGCCTGCTGTGGAGGCGCGGCATCAAGCCGGTGATCGCGTGACGCGGCGCCGCCCACGGCTCGGGCCTGGGAAAGGCGTTGGGTGGCCGAGCGAGCCTTCCGCCTGGCTGCACCAGTTCGAACGGCTCCGTATCCGCTATGAACGACGCGCGGACCTTCATCGGGGCCTACTC
The DNA here is from genome assembly GCF_043201815.1 of Kitasatospora sp. NPDC048296. Taxonomy (NCBI): domain Bacteria; kingdom Bacillati; phylum Actinomycetota; class Actinomycetes; order Kitasatosporales; family Streptomycetaceae; genus Kitasatospora; species Kitasatospora sp. NPDC048296. Next base: position 5,638 of record NZ_JBICZB010000015.1, on the reverse strand, counting down.
GAACTGGCCTGCAGCCTCATCTGTCTCCGCCGCCTGCGCCGCCTTCCTGACCGATCCGTCAGCGTGCCGACCTGTCGCAGCAAATTTGATTGCGGCCCCGGTCCCGTCGTGGGTAAGGTCCGCGCGTGCTTACAACGCCCCGTGTTTCTTAGCTCGGACACCAGCTTCGACGCCATCCTTGTGTCCTAGAGTTGTTACGGAGCGTAACAAAAGTGAATGCCTTTCGTGGTTCCGGCTTGCTTCGGAACCGGGACTTCTCGCTGCTACTGAGCAGCCAACTGATATCTACCATCGGCGACCAGGCCCAGTTCATGGCCTTGCCGCTGGTCGTACTGGCCCTCACCGGGTCAGCCACCCAGGCCGGGTTCGTACTGGGCCTGGGTACCGTCTCCTTCCTTGCGTTCGGGCTGGTTGCAGGGGCGCTCGCCGACCGGTGGGACCGCAAGACCACCATGATCTGGTGCGAGCTCGGCCGGACCGTACTCACGTCCGGCGTCGTCGTCGTCGCGGCCTGGCTGGACCGACTCACAATGCCCCAGCTGTACGCGACGGCCGTGCTGGCCGGGATTCTGGGGACTCTCTTCCAGGTCGCCAGCACCGCGGCGCTGCCGAACGTTGTCGATGCGCAGCAGCTGCCCACAGCCCTCGGCTACCAGCAGGCCGCCGGCAGCGCGGTGAACATCGTCGGAGCCCCGCTCGCCGGTGCGCTCTACGCTATCGGGCGGTTCGTGCCGTTCGCTGTCAACGCGGTGTCATTCGCCATCTCTGCAGGGTCGCTGCGCCTGATGCGCGCCCGATTCCAGGTGGAACGACCGGAGGTCCGAACCAGGGCCCGGCTCACCTCGGAGATCGGGGAAGGGGCCGGCTGGCTGTGGCGTGAGCCGGTCGTCCGCTTCCTCACTCTGGTAACGGCCGCTGACAAGGTCCGCTACGGCGCCGGCTATCTGCTGATCATCACTCTCGCCCAGCAGCTCGACGCGTCGCCGCTGTGGATCGGTGTCATCTTCAGCGGAGCGGCAGTCGGCGCCATGGCAGGGGCGTTGGTGTCGGACCGTGCTACGAGTCGGTTCCCGCTCGGTCGGATCGCCGTGGTGATGTTGTGGCTGGAGGCGGTGATGTTCCCGCTGTACGCACTGGCTCCCAATCCACTGCTGCTGGCCGCAGTCGCGGCCGGCGAGTCCCTGGTGGCTCCCGTGTACGCGGTGGCGATGACCACCCACCAGCTCAGCATCACCCCCGATGAGTTGCGAGGCCGCGTGACAAGCGCGGTCTCGGCACTTACCACGGGAGCTCTGTCGATCGGCACACTGGCAGGCGGTGCGTTGATCGGCGCCCTGGGTGCCAAGCCGCTGGTCTGGCTCTGTGGAGCGTGGCTGTTCGCCCTCGCTCTGCTGACCACGGCGAACCGGGGCGTGCGACAGGCGCCGAGGGCGGGCACCATCTCGCAGACGGAGAGCGCCATCAAAGCCCAGAAGGCGGACCTAGCCAGCTAGCCTTCCGGGCTACGGGCGCCGCTGACCACCCATGATTGCGTGAGCACTGATGAGTCAGCGGTCGTGGCCCATCGTGGCCGGGCGCCATTTGTTGGGTGCCCGACCACCTTGGTGGGAGCCGTTTCGGTGATGCCTGCGGCGACGTGGCGGCACTCAAGACCGGCCTGACCTGTCCGCGTTCAGTACTTCTTCAGCCCTACGTGGTCGACGATGAACCGGTTGGCATCGGCGTCCAACGCAAAGTAGATCCGGCCGACTTCGCTGGCCGACGTCGCATCACGGACCTTGACGTGAGGGGTGCTGTTGTGCGTCTTGCCGTCGTACTTGAAGTCGCGAAGGTCCTTGTGGGTCTTGAGGAACTGGTCACTCATCGCGACAGTGAGCCCGTGCTCCTCCTCGCGTACGCGGCGGAGTGGAAGGCCGGCCAGCGCGACCTCGGTCCTGCGTCGCTGAAGCACCTCGACTCGCTCCTCGAACACCACCTCTTCCCCGCCTTTCACAGCCGCCGGATGGGCACGTTCGACCACAAGGTCGTCGACGCCTTCATCCAGATCATGGAGCGCAACGGTGTCGGCCTGGCTACCCAGTCCAACGCCTTCGACAAGCTCAAGGTGATCCTCCTCGACGGGCACCGCCTCGGTCTGTACGACGAGAGCCCGCTCAAGGGCGTCAAGCCGCCCCAGTACGACCCGAAGCGTGCCGTCATCCCCTCGCCCGCCCAGCTCCGGGAGATACGTGGCGCAGCCGATGACACCTTTCTGTTGATCGCAGACCTCATGAGCGGTTGCGGACTGCGCAACGGCGAGGCCTTCGCCGTCAACGTCAACAACATCGTCGCCGACGACGTCTACCGCGTGACCGAGCAGGTCAACCAGACCACGAAGGACTTCGCACCGCTCAAGCACCGAAAGGAAGGCGACTACCGCGACGTTCCGCTGCCGGCCCACTCTCGGACCAGCGCCCTGTCGTATGCGGACAAGTACGGCACGGTGGATGACTACCTCCTGTGCCACCCCTCGGACATCACCAAGCCGATCCCGTACTACCACCTGCAGAACCAGTGGCAGCGGATCAAGAGGGCCGGCGAGGTCGACATCCCCGACGGCATGACGATCTACGGCCTGCGCCACTTCTTCGCCTCGAACTGCCTGGGCCACAACATCCCCATCACCGACGTCGCGGAGTGGATGGGTCACAAGAGCATCGACATCACGTTCAAGATCTACCGCCACCTCTTGCCCGGCTCCATCGGCCATGCCGCTCAGGTCCTCGACCTCGGGCTTGCGGCCTGAAGCGCGTGGGGCCCTGTTCGTCGCCGAACAGGGCCCCACGCTTCACGTCTCCCGACGTCAGCCGCCGGACATCCGCTGCTGCTTCACCCAGGTGTGGACGCCGGTGACCTTGAACTGCAGCTTCGCGTTGCGCCCACGCCCGAACCGGTACGGGACGAGGCCGACCTTGGGCGCCTCGCGATAGACCCACTGAACGGACATGTTCAGGTGCTCTGCGGTCTGTTTGACGGTCATGAACTGCGAAGACACGGACTCTCTTCTGTGTCGGCCGGTTGCCGCTGGTGCTTCCAGGAAGTCCAAAGCTGCTCCATCAACGGCGGTTTGGGAGTGCTGTGATCCCGTGGTACGTCGCTATGCAGACCCGGGCTCAAGTGTCGGGCCTGACGGCCCTACCTGGTCGACCATTCGAGCGGACCCGTAGCCCGAGCGACACGTCACTGTGCGGACTCTCCCTTTCCCTGCGGTGGCGCTGGCGCACGACTGTGCACGGTGGCGCTGCTCATGAGACGTCTGACAGGACAGAACCGTGGTCAATTCGTTTATCGCACACACGGGTTTAGGGTGAAGCAGGCTCTTCGCCCCTCCACAAGGACCCCCGCGATCGCCTGGAAGCGGTCACCACGCTCGGAGGGGACGATTTCCGCCTGACTGACGAACTCGTCGGATCCCTCAACAACTACCTGGCGGACCCGCACTGCAGGCGGTGCTGGACGGCCTCCCTAAAGCCGTGCAGATGGCTACGAAGCAATACCTCAAGGAGAAGTGCCCACCGGAGGTGGGAGCCTTCACCGGCTTCGGGTCGATCGAGATCGTCCGCGAGGTCGTCGACCTGTGCCCTGCCGCGGCGATCGTCCTGTCCGCTGGCCGCCGACCCTAGGGTGAGCACTGCGCACCGCGACTGCTCGGCTTCGGCCCGTTGAAGAAGCCTGGCGGTGGTGGGGTGTCTTCTGGCGGATCCTTGGCGAGGTCGGGATGGGTCCCATCACAACTGCTGGCAGTGCAGGGGTGGTTGGTGCCTCCGGAAGTCCCGGGCGCGGCTGGGTCGTCAAGAAGGCGTCGGCGGTGTGTCAGGGGTTCGTCAGGGGTTCGCCCGGGAAGGTGAACCGGCTTGCCCCAGGCATCGGGGAAGGCTTTGATGGGGGGCATGCACCGCTCGACACGCCACCACGACCGCCCGCCGCATAGTCGGCCGCGGATCGTCGCTGTCGCGGTCGCCACTGCCGTCCGGTAGGACCGAGCTCCTTCCCGCTCGTCACCGGCCGTGTGCACGGGCCCGGCTTCGTTCGTCGTGCCCGTGCTGATCACCGCCGTCCGTCCCCTGCTCTGACCGGCTCCGTGGGCAGGGGACGGACGAGCGCTCTCATCGCATCACACCTTTCTCGCGCCGGCGGCCCCGGAAGTGAGCGGCTTCGTGCCGCGTCGCCTTCGCACCCCGCCGGTGCCCTTCCACCCTTGGATGGGTCATGTCCGACGCTGTTCTGTCCGCCCGTACCGCCCTCGTCACCGGCGCCTCCTCCGGGATCGGCTGGGAGACCGCCCGGCTGCTCGCCGGGCACGGCGCCACCGTGCTGGTGCACGCCCGCACCACCGGCGAGGCCGAGGCGGCCGTCGCCCGACTGGTCGACGCGGGTGCCCGGCGGGACCAACTCGTCGAGCTGGCCGCGGACTTCACCAAACTGTCGGAGGTCGCGGTGCTGGCCGGCACGGTGGTCAAGCACTACCCGTCGCTGGACCTGCTGGTGAACAACGCCGCCGCGACGGCGCCCGAGCGCTGCACCCTCACCGACGACGGCAACGAGGTCTCGCTCCAGGTCAACTTCCTGGCCGCGCACCTGCTGGCGAAGCTGCTGCGCGCCCCGCTCTCGGCGGCCGGCGACGCCCGGATCGTCAACGTGTCGTCGTCCCTGCACCGCACCGCCTCGATGAACTGGTCGGACCCGCACCGGGTGAAGAAGTACTCGCGGGTCGCCGCGTACGCCCAGTCGCAGCTCGCACTGACCATGGCGACCGCCGAGATGGCCCCGGCCGGATCCGGCATCACCGCCGTCAGCCTCAACCCGGGCCTGTGCGACACCGCGCTGCTGCCGCTGTACGGGCGGGTCGGCGCGCCGGCGGCGGAGGGCGCAGCAGCGGTCGTCCGGCTCTGCCTGCCCGAGACGGTCGTCGCCAACGGCGCCTACTTCGACGGCGGTGCGCTCGCGCCGACCGCGCAGGTAGTCCAGGAGGAGCGCTCGCTCAAGCGCCTGGCCAAGCTCGCCGACCAGCTGGTCGGCCGGGCCGCCTGAACCGCACCAACCGACGCATCAACCCGACGATCACGAGAAAGAACACGATGTCCAAGCGCGCCCGTAAGAAGAAGGCCCGGCGGAAGAAGAAGGCGAACCACGGCCGCAAGGCCGGGCAGTAACCCGACAGACCCACCCGGTGCCGCGTGCCACCGGCACCGGGTGCACCACTTCGGGCCCTGAGGCCCGCCGTCCGGCTGTGCGGACGGGCGGCGCCTCAGGGGCCGAGCCGTTGCGCGGGTCGTCAAGATCGCATCAAGGGCGGTGCCGTCGACATCAAGGGCGTGTAGGAAGCGGCAGGCGGTGTTCCGGGGCGCTTCACGATCGTGACCATCACGATCGAGGAGCCACGAATGCCAGAGAGCACGATTCCGCCTGTCACGGCCGAGCCCGAGCCGCCGGATACCGGCGCGGGTGACGAGCGCCACCGGCTCAGCGCGATGGGCGGGCTGGCGGCGCTCTCGCTGGACGCGATGGCCTCGGTCGCGTACGGCCCCGAAGCGATCGTGCTGGTGCTGGCCGCCGCCGGTTCGTACGGGCTGGGCTTCACCCTGCCGGTCACGGTGGC